>NZ_JBUEGC010000008.1:0-145053 GCF_054963655.1 Streptomyces sp. HSS9-12
TGAAATGACACGCCTCCCAGCCACTGGCGCGGCTCGCAACAGTGGAGAAACCAACCGGCCCGCGCCCGCGTGCGTGCGGACCGGACGACAAGCCGCTCCCGGAAATCTCTGCGGCACAGCGAGGATAGGCGGGCGGAATACTGTATGCAATACTCCTTCACTTCCTCCTGTACGCGAGTCCACACGCCGCGATCGAGCGCCGCGGAACCGCCGGGGCGCGCATGAACACCTTCTGCGTGGACACTGGACACGCCAGGCGAATCTGCATACAGTATCCAGCCTCCCCCAACGAGAGGAGCCCTCGTGAAGATCGCAGTCCTCGGAGCCGGTGCGATCGGCGCGTACGTCGGGGCGGCACTGCACCGGGGTGGCGCCGAGGTGCACCTGATCGCCCGAGGTGAGCACCTGCGGGCCATGCAGGCCAACGGAGTCCAGGTGAAGAGCCCGCGCGGTGACTTCACCGCGCGGCCGCACGCTACGGACGACCCGACCGAGATCGGCCCGGTCGACTACGTGTTCCTGGGGTTGAAGGCCCATTCCTACCCGTCCTGCGGATCGCTCATCGAGCCTCTGCTCGCCGACCACACCGCCGTCGTGGCCGGCCAGAACGGCATTCCGTGGTGGTACTTCCACCGGCTGACCGGGCCCTACGAGGGCCGGCGGGTCGAGGCGGTTGACCCGGGCGGCGCGACCAGCGCCGTGCTGCCGCCGGAGCGCGCCATCGGCTGCGTCGTCTACCCCGCCACCGTCATCGAAGCCCCCGGGGTGATCCGGCACCTGGAGGGCACCCGGTTCTCCCTCGGGGAGCCGGCGGGCCACATCTCAGCACGCTGCACGGCGCTGAGCGAGGCCATGGTCGCCGGCGGACTGAAGGCGCCGGTCGAACCGAACCTGCGCGACGACATCTGGATCAAGCTGATGGGCAACGTAGCGTTCAACCCGCTCAGTGCCCTCACCAGAGCCACGATGGTCGAGATGTGCCGGCACCGCGGAACGCGGCGACTGGTCACCCAGTTGATGGAGGAGACCCTCGACATCGCGGCCAGGGTCGGCAGCACGCCGGACATATCGATCGAGAAGCGGCTGCGCGGCGCCGAGGGCGTCGGGCACCACAAGACCTCGATGCTCCAGGACCTGGAGGCCGGCAAGCCGCTCGAGCTCGACGCCGTCGTGACGGCGGTGGTGGAGATCGCCGACATCACCGGCGCCGAGGCGCCCACACTGCGTTCCATCCACGCGGCCACGGATCTGCTGGCCCGATGCGGCGCGGAGGACACACCGGGGGATCGCGTCACGCCCGAGTCCGTGCCGACGTGAATCTGCGGCCGGGGCGTCCTCACCCCACGGATCGCCTCGGTCGGCAGCACATTCCCAGCCAGTTATTGGTATGTGACGCTCTTTACGGAACGCATGAACCTCATCCAGACACCCACTGCGGCCCAGGCCCTCGAGCTTCTGCTGACGGGCAACCAACGCTTCGTCGACGGCGTCCCGCAGCACCCGAACCAGGACGCCGCCCGCCGGGCCGCTCTCGCCCCCGTCCAGCACCCGTTCGCCGTGCTCTTCGGCTGTTCCGACTCCCGGCTCGCGGCCGAGATCATCTTCGATCGCGGGCTGGGAGACCTCTTCGTGGTGCGCACAGCGGGCCACGTGATGGGACCCGAAGTGCTCGGCAGCATCGAGTACGGGGTGAGCCAACTCGGCTGCCCCCTTGTGGTGGTGCTCGGGCACGACTCGTGCGGTGCGATCCGTGCCGCCCGTGCGGCACTGGAGGACGGCACGGCCCCGCCCGGATACGTGCGCGATGTCGTCGAACGGGTCACGCCCAGCGTGCTGGCCGCCCGCGCCGCGGGGCTCAGCGCGGAGCGCGACATGGTGGACGAGCACGTACGGCACACGGTGGACCTGCTGCTGGACCGCTCTCCAGCGCTCGCCGGGCCGGTCGCCGGCGGCCGGGCGGCGATCGTCGGCCTCTCCTACCAGCTGCACGACGGACGGGCCCGGCTGGTCACCAGCCGCGGCCTGGACGGCATGGCCGCCGATTCCGCGTCCCGCACGGACATCGACGCACCGGCGGGCAGCGTCGGCTGAGGCGGCGGACACCGCGCGCGCCGGCCCTTCGCCCGTCGCCACCGCGCGCGCCGGCCCTTCGCCCGTCGCCACCGCGCGCGCCGGCCCTTCGCCCGTCGCCACGGCGGGCGAAGGGCCGGGAGGGCGCTCGGCGGAAGGACCCACCCGGGAGCCGGCCGTCGCCGGCCGCCGGGTCGTACACGCCACCGCCTCGTCCCCCGTCACCACGACGGAAGCGAGGCGGTGTGCTGAGCTGTGGAACGGCCAGGCGGCCGCGGGCGGTCGCCCCGGCTCCCCCGCTGCCAGGCGGCCTGCCCGGGTGGCTCTCCGCCCCACGTCGTCGCCGTTGGCGACCGGCCGGCGACCGGCATCGGCCCCCGTGGCGCCTCCTCACCGCCGGCGGTGCCGGACACGCCCCTCACGCGGGGCGTCCGGCACCGCCGGCGGACGGAGGCGGGACCGGCGGGGACGGAGGCCGCCGGTCAGCCGGTGCCCGGCCGGCCGATGCGCTGCACCGCGGCGATGACCACGGGGACCAGTCCCTCCGCTCCCGCGTCGACCAGCTCCGACAGCCGGGCGCGCATCCTCGGGTCCCAGAACCTGCCGATGTGTCCCGCGACCGCCTCGGCGGCCTGCTCCTCCGGCAGGTGCTGGAAGGCCGCGGCGATGGCGTTCGCCATCCGGCACTCCGGTGGCACGGTGACGGTCATCTCACTCCACCACCGCGAGTCGCTCGTCCTGGACGGACTCGGCGTCGTGCCGGTCGAGCGGGCGGGCGAGCCCGACCTGCACGGCCGTCACCTTGTACTCGGGGCAGTTGGTCGCCCAGTCCGAGTTCTCCGTGGTCACCACGTTGGCACCGGTCACGGGATGGTGGAACGTGGTGTAGACGACCCCCGGCGGCATCCGGTCGGACACGCGGGCCCGCAGCGTCGTCTCCCCGACGCGGCTGGCCAGCCTCACCATGTCACCGTCGCCGATGCCGCGGACCTCCGCGTCGTGCGGGTGCAGCTCCAGGATGTCCTCGGGGTGCCAGGCCACGTTGCCGGTACGGCGGGTCTGCGCCCCGACGTTGTACTGGCTGAGGATCCGTCCCGTGGTGAGGACCAGCGGGAAGCGCGAGGTCGTCCGCTCGTTCGTCGGCACATACGCGGTGACCATGAAGCGCCCCTTGCCGCGGACGAACTCGTCGACGTGCATGGTCGGTGTGCCTTCCGGCGCCTCCTCGTTGCATGGCCACTGGACGCTGCCCAGCTTGTCCAGCACCTCATAGGAAATGCCCCGGAAGGTCGGCGTGACCTGGGCGATCTCGTCCATGATCTGGCTGGGGTGGTCGTATGCCATGGGGTAGCCCATGGCGGTGGCGATCTCGCAGACGATCTGCCACTCGTGCTTGCCCGTCTTCGGCTTCATCACCGCGCGCACCCGGTTGACCCGGCGTTCCGCGTTGGTGAAGGTGCCGTCCTTCTCCAGGAAGGACGCGCCCGGCAGGAAGACGTGCGCGAACTTGGCCGTCTCGTTGAGGAAGAGGTCCTGCACCACCACCAGTTCCATGGCCTCCAGCGCCGCGGTGACGTGCTGAAGGTTCGGGTCGGACTGGGCGATGTCCTCGCCATGGACGAACAGGCCCCGGAAGGACCCGCCGATCGCCTCGTCGAACATGTTCGGGATCCGCAGTCCGGGCTCGGCGAGGATCGTGCGGCCCCACAGCTCCTCGAACACGGTGCGCACCGCGTCGTCGGACACGTGGCGGTAGCCGCTGAGCTCGTGCGGGAAGGAGCCCATGTCGCACGAGCCCTGTACGTTGTTCTGGCCGCGCAGCGGATTGACACCGACGCCGTCGCGACCGATATTGCCGCACGCCATCGCGAGGTTCGCCATCCCCATGACCATGGTGGAGCCCTGGCTGTGCTCGGTGACACCGAGGCCGTAGTAGATGGCCCCGTTGGGCGCCTGCGCGTACAGCCGGGCGGCGGCCCTCAGCTCCTCGGCCGGCACACCGGTGATCGGCTCGGTGGCCTCCGGGCTGTTCTCCGGGCGGGCGACGAACTCCGCCCACTCGTCGAACCCTTCGCACCGTGCCGTCACGAAAGACCTGTCGACCAGGTCCTCGGTGACCACCACGTGCGCCATGGCATTGATGACGGCGACGTTCGTGCTCGGCTTGAGCTGCAGGTGGTGCGCGGCCTCGATATGCGGCGAGCGCACCAGGTCGATGCGGCGCGGGTCGATCACGATGAGTTTCGCGCCCTCGCGCAGCCGGCGCTTCATCCGGGAGCCGAACACCGGGTGGGCGTCGGTGGGGTTGGCTCCGATCGTCATGATCACGTCGGCCTGTGCCACCGAGCGGAAGTCCTGCGTACCGGCCGACTCGCCGAAGGTCTGCTTCAGCCCGTAGCCGGTCGGGGAGTGGCAGACCCGGGCGCACGTGTCGACGTTGTTGTTGCCGAAGGCCGCGCGGACCATCTTCTGGACGACGTAGACCTCTTCGTTCGTGCACCGGGATGACGAGATGGCACCGATCGAGCCGGGGCCGTACCGCTCCTGGATCCCGCGCAGCTTCGTGGCGACGGTGCGGATGGCCTCGTCCCACTCGACCTCGCGCCACGGATCGGTGATCTTCTCGCGCACCATGGGCTTGAGGACCCGGTCGGGGTGGGTGGCGTATCCGAAGGCGAAACGGCCCTTGACGCAGGAGTGGCCCTCGTTCGCGTGACCGTCCTTGTAGGGCACCATCCGGACCAGTTCGTCACCGCGCAGCTCGGCCTTGAAGGAGCAGCCGACGCCGCAGTACGCGCAGGTCGTGATCACCGAACGGGACGGCATGCCGAGTTCGACGACCGACCGCTCCTGGAGCGTCGCCGTCGGGCAGGCCTGGACGCATGCCCCGCACGAGACGCACTCGGAGTCCAGGAACGACTCCCCGGCGCCCGGTGAGACCTTGGAGTCGAACCCGCGGCCCTCGATGGTCAGCGCGAAGGTGCCCTGCACCTCATCGCACGCGCGGACGCAGCGGGAGCAGACGATGCACTTGGACGGATCGAAGTCGAAGTGCGGGTTGCTCCGGTCGGGTTGGGCGTCGAGGTGGTTCTCGCCCTCGTACCCGTACCGGACCTGGCGCAGCCCGACGACGCCGGCCATGTCCTGCAGCTCGCAGTCGCCATTGGCCGAGCAGGTGAGGCAGTCCAGCGGATGGTCGGAGATGTACAGCTCCATGACGCCCTGGCGGAGCTTCTCCACCTTGGGCGTCTGGCTCCGCACCCGCATCCCTTCCGCGACCGGCGTGGTGCAGGACGCCGGGGTTCCCCTGCGGCCGTCGATCTCCACGACGCACAGCCGGCAGGATCCGAACGGCTCGAGGCTGTCCGTGGCGCACAGCTTGGGGATGTCGATGCCGGCGAGCGCTGCCGCGCGCATCACCGAGGTGCCCTCCGGCACCTTGACGGCCAGTCCGTCCACTTCGACCGACACCGTCGCCTCACCGGACCGGGCCGGGGTGCCGAAGTCGGGTTCCTTGAGAAGTGTCATGCCGTGCCCTCCGTCCTCGGGCCGCCCGTCTGCGCGGGCTGGGCCGCTCCGCGTGCGTCGCGGGCGAGGAAGTCGTCAGAGAAGTGTGTGATGGCGCTGCGCACCGGCATCGGGGTCAACCCGCCCATGGCGCACAGGGAGCCCTCGGTCATCGTCTCGCAGAGGTCTTCGAGCAGCGCGAGGTTGTCGTCGCGTTCCTCGCCCGCCACGATCCGGTCGATCACCTCGACGCCCCGCACCGAACCGATCCGGCACGGCGTGCACTTGCCGCACGACTCCAGCGCGCAGAACTCCATCGCGAAGCGCGCCTGTGCGGCCATGTCCACGGTGTCGTCGAAGACCACGATGCCGCCGTGGCCGACCATCGCGCCGGCCTCAGCGAACGCCTCGTAGTCCATCGGCAGGTCGAACATCGACGTCGGCAGGTAGGCGCCCAGCGGCCCCCCGACCTGCACCGCGCGCACCGGGCGTCCGGAGAGCGTGCCGCCGCCGTAGTCCTCGATCAGCTCGCGCAGGGTGACCCCGAACGCCGTCTCCACGATGCCGCCGCGCGCGATGTTGCCGCCGAGCTGGAAGACCTGCGTGCCGCGCGAGCGGTCCACGCCGAGGTCCTGGTACGCCTTGGCGCCGTTCGCGAGGATCACCGGCACGGTGGCGAGGGTGAGGACGTTGTTGACCACGGTCGGCTTGCCGAAGAGCCCCTGCAGCGCGGGGATGGGCGGCTTCGCGCGGACCACGCCGCGCTTGCCCTCCAGGCTCTCCAGCATGGAGGTCTCCTCGCCGCAGATGTACGCGCCGGCGCCAACCCTGACGTGCAGGTCGAAGGAGAGCTCCGAGCCGAGGATCCGCTCGCCGAGCCAGTTGTTCTCGCGCGCGATCTCGATCGCCGAGCGCATCATGGCCACCGCGTCCGGGTATTCCGACCGGATGTAGATGTAGCCCTCGCGCGCGCCGACCGCGTGCGCGGCGATCGTCATGCCTTCGATGAGCATGAACGGATCGCCCTCCATGACCATGCGGTCCGCGAAGGTCCCGCTGTCGCCCTCGTCGGCGTTGCAGCAGACGAACTTCAGCTCGTCGCCGCAGTCCAGCACGGTCTTCCACTTGATGCCGGCCGGGAAGCCCGCGCCGCCCCGGCCGCGCAGGCCGGACTCGGTGACCGCGGCGACGACGTCGGCGGGCGGGAGCTGCAGCGCCGAGCGCAGCCCGGCGAGGCCACCATGACGGAGGTAGTCCTCCGTGGAGAGCGGGTCGGTGATCCCGACCCTGGAGAACGTGACCCGCGTCTGGCGGGCCAGCCACGGGAGTTCGTCCACGACACCGAGGCGCAGCGGATGGTCCGCCCCGTCGAGCATGCCCGCGGCGAGGAGGCCCTCCACGTCGGAGGGGGCCACCGGCCCGTAGCCGACGCGGCCGCCGGGAGTCACCACCTCGACGAGCGGTTCCAGCCAGAGCATGCCGCGCGACCCGTTGCGCACCACATCGACCGGCCGGTCCTGAGCGGCGGCGGCCCGTTGAACGGCGGCCGCGACCGCGTCCGCACCGACGGACCGGGCCGCCGAGTCGCGGGGGACGTACACCGTCACCGGAGAGTTTGAAGCCACTGTCACGATGAGACCGCCTCGTCAAGCATCGAGCGCAGGCGATCCGCGCTCACTCGCCCGTACACCTCGCCGTTCACCTGGACGGACGGCCCCAGCGCGCAGTTGCCGAGGCAGAAGACCTGTTCCGCGGTGACCGAACCGTCCGCGGTCGTCTCCCCCGGCGTGATGCCCACGTGGTCGCGGACGCAGGCGACCAGGTCGTCGGCACCGAGCGCCTGACAGGCTTCGGCACGGCAGATTCGCACCGTCGTGCGGCCCGCCGGCTCGCGGCGGAAGTCGTGGTAGAAGGAGACCACACCGTGCACGTCCGCCCGGGACAGGTTGAGCTCCTGGGCGAGCAGCGGAACGGCCTCGTGCGGCACGTGGCCGAGTTCGGCCTGGATGGCGTGCAATATCGGCAGCAGCGGGCCGCGTTGGCCGCGATGGGCGGCCACGATCGCCCTGATCGTGGCTTCCGTCGTCGCTTCACTCACGCTCGTCGTCATGAGCGCTCCCACTCTCTGCCGCGAGCTCCTCACCACTGCCGCAGGCTTTTGGTTTGACACACATACAACCCCTTCGACCCTCCTCGTGCGGATGCGCAGGGGCGATCACCGACAAGCACAGCCGCCTCGTCGTACCGGTCGTTCCGTCGATAACAAACAGCCCCTCAGCATAGTCATATACACACAACTTGAATACAGTCTTCACTTCTGCCATTGCGCCTGCTCAGGTGCCCACTACGCGTGCGCGCCGGCCTTCACGGGCCGGACGGTCGCACCCGGGACCGGCAGTGCGGCCAACCACGGCAGGACCGTTCCGAGCACGGTGTCGAGCCCGCTGCCGTCCGGCCCGAGCATGGCGCACGCCGGGACCAGGACGGGGTCGGCACTGACGGTGGAGGTCGCGCTGCCGCGCGGGCCGGCCCCGTCCGGCCGGGCAGGCACGAAGAGGCCGGGGGCGTCCGCCGGGACCAGCCAGAACGTCAGCCCGTCGCGCGCGCCGGCCGGCCGGGATGACCAGACGTAGCTGTCGGCCTCCCCCGCCCCGACCACATCCCGCTTACGTGCGCGCAGCGCCACCACGCCCCCCGCGCACGTCGCCGCGGAACGGAACCGGGCAGCCGCGACGCCCGCCTCGCCCTCGCCGGCCTCCGCCAGGGCGAGCGTGCTCAGGTGACGCCCCGCGGCGATCTCGCGGCGCACCCAGGGAATGCCGTACGCCTCGATGATGGCGACGGCCGCGTAGTGGGACCTGAGCACGGCGCCGGTCGCCGGGCAGGCCCGGGACACCTCGGTCACCACCTCGGCGGCCTCCGCCAGACCGAGACCGCCGCCGCCGACATCGGCGGAGACGGTGAGCGACAGCAGGCCGGCACGGCCCAGCGCGGCCACCGAGGCGCGGGGGAACTTCTCGCGTCCACCGGCCAGTTCGGCGCAAGGCTCGATCACGCGGCTCAGAACGGAGGAGAGCGCGGTGCGGTACGACATGGGCATCCCCCTGAAGTCTCTGCAGGAAACGGCTATGCGCCCGATCTGATCTTCAGTAATTGCATACAGTATCCCATCCCTCGGCCTCAGGCCACCCTCTGGCGGGCGGCGGGTCAGCCGCACAACGGGCGCGGTCGCACCCCGTCCCGCCGCCATGAGCGGCAACTGGTCGCACCCTCCGGCAAAAAACCTCGTGCACACGCCTGGACATCCGCCGCCCGATGCGCACTATGGTCTCTCATTGCATACAGTATTCGTTGCTTGTATGCAGCAAGGGCCGTCCTCAAGGGGAGGCACGCCCTGGAAGCAGGAACCGAAGGGCTGATGGACACCATGTCTGACGGTACGTCCGATCTTGTCTCCGGTGGTCACTGTGTGGCCGAGGCGTTGAGGCTCCGCGACCCTCGTCCGCTTCGGCCTGCCCGTTGTCGGCAGCAACGTCCCGACGAACCGGTTCCGTTGCGGCCGGGGGGCGGAGCCCGACCAGGCACCCGAGCGATCGGCCATCCCTCGCGGTGCCCCACGAGGGGCCGCGCGGATGCCCGGCGGCTACGGCGAGCAGGTCCGCGCCCCGGACCGCATCGGCCCGGTGCCGCGCAGCGTCCGCGAGTCCGGCGAGGCGTCGCCGACCAACGTCTTGATCGACTGAGACGCCCGCGCCCCCACAACCACGAACCAGACCACGGACAAGTGAGGTGACCACCGTGACGACCAAAGCGCTCGACGGAGTGCGCGTCCTCGATATGACGCACGTTCAGTCCGGGCCCTCCGCCACCCAGCTCCTCGCGTGGCTGGGCGCGGACGTCATCAAGCTGGAGGCACCCACCGGCGACATCACCCGTCGCCAGCTCAGGGACCTCCCCGACGTCGACAGCCTCTACTTCACGATGCTCAACTGCAACAAGCGGAGCATCACCCTCAATACCAAGACGGAACGCGGCAAGGAGCTCCTCACCGAGCTGATCCGCCGCTCCGACGTCATGGTGGAGAACTTCGGGCCCGGCGCGGTCGACCGGATGGGCTTCACCTGGGACCGTATCCGCGAGATCAACCCCCGCATCATCTACGCCTCCATCAAAGGCTTCGGCGAGGGCCCGTACACGAAGTTCAAGGCGTACGAGGTCGTGGCGCAGGCCATGGGCGGCTCGATGGCGACCACCGGTTTCGAGGACGGCCCGCCCACTGCGACCGGCGCCCAGATCGGCGACTCCGGCACCGGCGTGCACACCGTCGCCGCCATCCTCGCGGCCCTCTACCAACGCACCCGCACCGGGCGCGGCCAGCGGGTCAACGTCGCCATGCAGCACTCGGTGCTGAACCTGTGCCGGGTCAAGCTGCGTGACCAGCAGCGGCTGGCCCACGGCCCGCTGGCCGAGTACCCGAACGAGGACTTCGGCGACGAGGTGCCGCGTTCGGGCAACGCCTCCGGCGGCGGTCAGCCCGGTTGGGCCGTCAAGTGCGCGCCCGGCGGCCCCAACGACTACGTCTACGTCATCGTGCAGCCCGTCGGCTGGAAGCCGATCACCGAGCTCATCGGCCGGCCGGAACTGGCCGACGACCCCGAGTGGGCCACCCCCGAGGCGCGACTGCCGAAGCTCAACAAGATGTTCCAGCTGATCGAGGAGTGGTCCAGCACCCTGCCCAAGTGGAAGGTGCTGGAGGCGCTCAACGCCCACGACATTCCCTGCGGGCCGATCCTCTCCACCAAGGAGATCATCGAGGACGAGTCCCTGGCCACCAACGGCATGGTCGTCGAGGTCGAGCACCCCGAGCGCGGCAGGTTCACCACCGTGGGCTCTCCCCTGAAGCTCTCCGACTCCCCCGTGGAGATCACCAGCTCGCCCCTGCTCGGCGAGCACAACGAAGAGGTGTACATCGGCGAGCTCGGGCTCGGCGACGAGGAAGTACGACTGCTCAAGGCGAACGGAGTGATCTGACTGATGGCGTATGACACAGCGGCCGTACGCGAGGTGCTGGACGCCGCCCGCGCGGAGGGGCGCACGGCCCTGACCGCGCCCGAGGGCAAGCGGATCACCGACGCCTACGGCATCCCGACGCCCGGCGAGGGGCTGGCGACCACCTGCGACGAGGCGGTGGCCCTGGCCGACCGCATCGGCTTTCCCGTCGCCATGAAGATCGTCTCTCCGGAGATCCTGCACAAGACGGACGCGGGCGGGGTGCGGATCGGCGTGTCCTCCGCATCCGAGGTGCGCAGCGCCTTCACCGAGATCGTCGAGAACGCCAAGGCCTACGACCCCAAGGCGACCATCACCGGCGTGCAGGTGCAGCAGATGGTGCCCGCGGGTCAGGAGGTGCTGGTCGGCTCGGTCACGGACCCGACGTTCGGCAAGGTCGTCGCCTTCGGCCTCGGCGGCGTCCTGGTGGAGGTGCTGAAGGACATCACGTTCCGGCTGGCCCCCGCGACGCGCGACGACGCCCTGTCGATGCTCGACGGCATCAAGGCCGCTGAGGTGCTGCGGGGCGTGCGCGGCGGCGCGGCGGCGGACCGGGACGCGCTCGCCGACCTCATCGTGAGCGTCTCCCAACTCGCCGCTGATTTCCCGGAGATCGCCGAGATCGACCTCAACCCCGTGTTCGCATCCGCCGACGGCGTCATGGCCGCTGATGTCCGCATCCTGCTCAGCGAGGGGCAGCCGGCCGAGCGGCGCCGCCACTCGCGCGAGGAGATCCTCACCTCGATGCGCCGGCTGATGCAGCCTCAGTCGATCGCCGTCATCGGCGCGTCCAACGAACAGGGCAAAATCGGCAATTCGGTGATGCGCAACCTCATCGACGGCGGATTCCCCGGAGAGATCCACCCGGTGAACCCCAAGGCCGATGACATTCTGGGCCGGAAGGCGTACAAGACTGTGATGGACGTGCCGGGCGAGGTCGATGTGGCGGTGTTCGCCATTCCGGCCAAGTTCGTGCCCGTGGCCCTCGAGGAGGTCGGCCGCCGGGGCATCCCCAACGCCGTCCTCATCCCCTCCGGCTTCGCCGAGACCGGCGAGCACGAACTCCAGCAGCGGATCGTCGAGATCGCCGAGGAGCACGGCGTACGGATGCTGGGGCCGAACATCTACGGCTACTACTCGCCGTGGCAGGACCTGTGCGCCACCTTCTGCACCCCGTACGACGTGAAGGGCCCGGTCGCCCTCTCCTCCCAGTCCGGCGGCATCGGCATGGCGATCCTCGGGTTCGCCCGGACCACCAAGACCGGTGTGTCGGCGATTGTCGGGCTCGGCAACAAGTCGGACGTCGACGAGGACGACCTGCTCACCTACTTCGGCGAGGACCCCAACACCCAGTGCATCGCCATGCACCTGGAGGACCTCAAGGACGGCCGCGCCTTCGTCGAGGCGGCGCGCGAGACCACTCGCAAGAAGCCGATCGTGGTGCTCAAGGCGGGCCGCACGGCCGCGGGCGCGAAGGCCGCCGGCTCGCACACGGGCGCCCTCGCCGGCGACGACGCCGTCTACGACGACATCCTGCGGCAGGCCGGGGTGATCAGGGCGCCGGGCCTGAACGAGATGCTGGAGTACGCGCGAGCGCTGCCGGTGCTCCCCACTCCGCAGGGCGACAACGTCGTGATCATCACGGGTGCGGGCGGCTCGGGCGTGCTGCTGTCCGACGCGATCGTGGACAACGGCCTGTCGCTCATGGAGATCCCGCCGGACCTTGACGAGGCGTTCCGCAAGCACATCCCGCCCTTCGGCGCGGCGGGCAACCCGGTGGACATCACCGGCGGCGAGCCCCCGTCGACGTACGAGGCAACGATCCGGCTGGGTCTTGAGGACCCGCGCATCCACGCGCTGGTGCTCGGCTACTGGCACACGATCGTCACCCCGCCGATGGTCTTCGCCGAGCTGACCGCCCGGATCGTCGAGGAGTTCCGGGCCAAGGGCGTCCACAAGCCGGTCGTCGCGTCGCTCGCGGGCGACACCGAGGTCGAGACGGCGTCGGCGTACCTCTTCGAGCGCGGCGTCGTCGCCTACCCGTACACCACGGAGAAGCCGGTGGCGGCGCTGGGCGCCAAGTACCGCTGGGCACGGGCGGCGGGCCTGCTGCCCTCGCAACCGGATGGAGGCCGCCGATGACGTGAGACGCAGGGGCGAGTCCCACCGGAGGCCTCGGGCCTTCCGAGCACGAAGAGAACCGGACAGGGGGCGCTGGCCAGGCTCTTTCGACGCAAGGGGTTCGACATGACAACAACCGACGTCCCAACGTCCGTCGCCTACAGGGAGGTGACGGACCGCAACGGGCGGACATACCGGATGGGTGAGTCCGACCGGGACATCATGGGCCGGCCGCGCTGGACCATGGTCCTCTACCCATGGATCGCCATGATGGGCATCTCCTCCGCGGAGTATGCCTTCACCTCCGCGGAGGACACCCTCCACGAGGCCCATCTGTGGTCCAGCGGGCACATCTTCTGGCTGATGGGTGTCTGGGTGTTCTTCCAGGCGGCCGTCGCCTTCCCCGCCGGGCAGCTGCGCGAGAGCGGCCGGCTGCCCGCCCGGAACGCCATGATGCTGGGCGCGCTGGGCACCTTCCTCGGCTATCTGTCGCTGGCCTTCGCCCCGAACGTGATCTTCGCGTACATCGGGTTCGGCATGTTCAGCGGCATCGGCGCCGGTCTCGTCTACGCGACCAGCGTCAACATGGTCGGCAAGTGGTATCCGGAACGCAAGGGCGGCAAGACCGGGCTGGTCAACGGCGGCTTCGCGTACGGCTCCGTGCCGTTCGTCTTCCTCTTCACCTCCTATCTGGACCTGAGCAACTATCAGGTCGTTCTGGTCTCCGTCGGCGTGATCTGCTGCCTGGCGGTCGCGATCTCCGGCTGGTTCTTCAAGGACCCGCCGAAGAACTGGTGGCCGGAGCACGTGGACCCGCTCAAGGCCCCGACCGACCCGCGTATCCTGCGGGCGCTGGAGAAGAACCCGCCGGCCGTGAAGCAGTACACGCCGAGGGAGGCGGCGCGTACACCGGTGCTGTGGATGATGTGGTTCTGCCTGCTGTGCACGGCCGGCATCAACATCTTCGGCATCGCCTTCCAGGTGCCGTTCGGCAAGGACATGGGCTTCGCGGGCGGGATCGTGGCCACCGCGATGTCGCTCAAGGCGATCGTGAACGGGACCGGCCGAGGCGTGATCGGCTGGATCTCGGACCGCTACGGGCGGCGCAACACGCTCATCATCGTGTGCCTGGTGCTCGGCTCGGCCCAGTTCGGCGTGCTCGTCTCGGGCTCGATGGGCAACATGCCGTTCTTCCTGTTCTGCTCGATGGTCTCGGGCTTCGGCGGCGGCGCGATCTTCCCGCTGTTCGCCGCCATGACCGCGGACTACTTCGGGGAGAACAACAACGCCACCAACTACGGCATGGTCTACAGCTCGAAGCTGATCTCCGGCCTGGTCGGATCGGGCATGGGCGCGGTCGTGGTCTCCGCGTGGGACTACGAGGGCGCGTTCGTCCTGGCCGGGTCCATCGGTCTGGCCTCGGCCGTGCTCGCGCTGTTCCTGCGAGCGCCTGGGCGGCCCCGCATCCGGGGGATCGAGCCGAACCCGCAGCCCATCAGCCGCGAGGCGGTGTAACAGAGCCCAGGAAGACCCCCTTCCCTGCACGACGCCGGTTCCGGCCCGCTCCCTGCGGGCCGGGGCCGGCTTCCGCCTGTCCCCGGCCCGGCCGTGGCGTCCTCACTCCTCGGTGTCCGTGTGCTCGTGGTAGGTGACGCGGGTGTGCTCGGTGTGGGCCCGCATCGTCTGCTGCGCACGCTGCTCGTCGCCCGCCTCGATGGCGTCGATCAGTTCGCGGTGCTCGTCCCAGGAGAGCGCACCGCGGGTGCGGGCGATCGGCGTGTAGAACCAGCGCACGCGGCGATCCACCTGATCGGAGAGTTCGGCGAGCACCGAGTTCGCCGCGAGTTCCATGACGTACGCGTGGAAGGCTGCGTTGGCCGCGACCACGGCATCGACGTCGTCGGACTTCAGGGCCCGCTCGCCCTCGTCGCACAGCTCGCGCAGCCGCGCCGCGGCCTCCGTCGTGGCGTTCGCCGCCGCGAGCCTGGCCGCCTCGGCCTCCAGCAGACCGCGCACGGCGAGCAGTTGGTCGGCCTCGTCCTCGGTGGGCTCGTGCACGAAGGCGCCCTGGGCGGGCCGCAGGTCCACCCATCCTTCGGTGTTGAGCCGCTGGAGAGCCTCCCGTACGGGCTGGCGGGAGACGCCGAGCTGCCCGGCGAGCTCGGTCTCGACCAGGTGCTGACCGGGCTTGAGCGCCCTGGAGATGATGAGCTCGAGAAGCGCCTCGTAGACTCGCTCGCGCAGCGGACCCGGCCGCTCAAGCCTCGGCACGGTTCCGGACGGCAGTCCAGCGGACAGCATGGCACACCCCTCGTCGGCGGCTCTCCGGAGATTGACTTTCGTCTACAGTGTACCGACCTATTGAGCCGTTCAGGCCCGGCACCGACGTGGCCCCACTCACACCTGGTGCTCGCGCATCGCTCAAGAGCCCGTCCGGCAAGCGAGTTGGGCCGTCGGCAGACAACCAACGACGCCGCACGCTCCCCCGGCGGCGGCCGGCCGGCGCCGGATCGCGTCACCGCGTGTACGGACTCTTGCCGCGCTCACTGGACATACTGTAGACAGAATTACGTCGACTTCGCTGTCCGACCACTCCAACCGGAGCCTTCAGGGGTGCAGGGTGCCGTTGCCGGTCCGGGCGGCCTTCGTTCCGCGCGGAAGACGCGGCGCCCGCTCCCCGTGCGTCGCCGTTTGCGCGGACCTGCGGCACCTGCCGCCGGAGGACCGGCGCGGCCCCGATCGCGCCGGTGCCGGGCGGACGGAATCACCGGGCCTCCTGACGGATCACCGCACCATCGAATTCCAGCGCCTACAGAACCGGGACTGATCGACATGGGACGGATCATCGAGCGGAGGCGGGTGCTGCGGATCAGGGGCGCGGGCACCGGGCACCGGGCGGACGCGCTGGCCGTCGAGGAGCCGATGGAGATCCGGCTGAACGGCAGGCCGCTCGCCATCACCATGCGATCCCCGGGCGACGACTTCGCCCTGGCCGCCGGCTTCCTGGTGAGCGAAGGCGTCCTGGGCAGCGCCGAGGAGCTGGCCAACATCGTCTACTGCGCCGGTGCGACCAGCGACGCCGCGAACACCTACAACGTGGTGGACGTACGCCTGGCACCCGGTGTGCCACTTCCCGACATCACACTGGAACGGAACGTCTACACCACCTCCTCGTGCGGCCTGTGCGGCAAGGCGAGCCTCGAGGCCGTCCGCACGACCGCCCGCTGGCCGGTGAGCGACAATCCGCCGGTCCGCGTCGACGCGGAGGTGCTCGCCGCCCTCCCCGACCGGCTCCGTGCCGCCCAGAAGATCTTCGACCGGACCGGCGGGCTGCATGCCGCGGGGCTGTTCACTCCTGACGGCGAACTGCTCGACGTGCGGGAGGACGTCGGCCGCCACAACGCTGTCGACAAGCTCGTCGGTCACGCACTCCAGCAGGGCCGCCTACCGCTCTCCCGCACCGTGCTCCTCGTATCGGGACGCGCCTCCTTCGAGCTCGTGCAGAAGGCGGTCATGGCCGGGATCCCGGTGCTCGCGGCGGTCTCCGCACCCTCCTCCCTCGCCGTCGAGCCGGCCGCGGAGACGGGACTCACCCTCATCGGTTTCCTTCGCGGCCCTTCCATGAACGTGTACGCGGGCGAACACCGCCTGGCCCAGCGAACGGCGGCCGCCCTGGGCTGACGGCACAGCCCGTGACACGGACGCGGGACCGGCCGGCGGGTGCGCCCCCTGGGCCGGCCGGTCCCCAGCGTCGTACGAACGCTGCACGCGCAGCGGCTCGCCGCGCTACCGGCGTTGCGGCAATGCACGCCGTTGGGCACGGCGTGAGCCTGTCACACCCGGCACACACCGCCCCCGCGGGGGATCGGACCGGCGACCCGAACCCAGCCCTACGAATCCTTGCTCCCGGACTCTGCACTGAGGATACTGGATACAGTATTCGCATCAGAGGCGTGACATCCCAGGGAGGGATCCTGACCATGACCGACGCTTCCATACCGGACTCGGGTGCAGGCGACGCTGGCGGTTCGGCCGCTCTCACCGACGGGATCCATCTGGTCGTCGATGCGCTCAAGCTCAACGACGTCGAGACCATCTACGGTGTCGTCGGCATCCCGATCACCGACCTTGCTCGCGTCGCGCAGAGGTCAGGCATCCGCTACGTCGGCTTCCGCCACGAGAGCGACGCCGGGCACGCGGCGGCAGCGGCCGGATTCCTGACGAAGAAGCCGGGCATCTGCCTGACGGTCTCCGCGCCGGGCTTCCTCAACGGGCTCGTGGCCCTCGCCAACGCCACCACGAACTGCTTCCCGATGGTCCAGATCTCGGGATCGAGCGAGCGGCACCTCGTCGACCTCCAGCGGGGCGACTACGAGGAGATGGACCAGCTGGCGGCGGCCAAACCCTTCGCCAAGGCGGCCTACCGAGTACATCGGGCCGAGGACATCGGCCGCGGCATAGCCCGCGCGATCCGCACCGCGGTGTCCGGACGGCCCGGGGGCGTCTACCTCGACATCCCGGCTGCGGTGCTCGGCGAGGTCATCGACGCGGAGAAGGGCGCCGCGTCGCTGTGGCGGGTCGTCGACCCGGCGCCGCGCCAGCTGCCCGAACCCGAGGCCGTGGACCGCGCCATCAACCTGCTCGCGACCGCCGAGCGCCCGCTCGTCGTGCTCGGCAAGGGGGCCGCGTACGCACAGGCGGACGAGCAGATCCGGGAGTTCATCGAGAGCACCGGTGTGCCGTACCTGCCCATGTCGATGGCGAAGGGCCTGCTGCCCGACGACCACCCGCAGTCGGCGGCCACCGCCCGGTCGCTGGCGCTGCGCAGGGCGGACGTCGTCATGCTCGTCGGCGCACGCTTGAACTGGCTGCTCGGCCACGGCGACGCGCCGCAGTGGAGCCCGGACGCCACGTTCATCCAGGTCGACATCGCGGCCGCCGAGATGGACAGCAACCAGCCCATCGCGGCCCCGCTCGTAGGGGACATCGGTTCGGTGATGGAGGCCCTGCTCGAGCGGAGCAAGCCCGGCCGGATCACGGTTGCGGCCGAGTGGCGGGAGGAGCTCGCCACACGCTCGGAAAAGAACGTCGGCAAGATGGCCGGACGTCTCGAGGCCGCCAAGACCGCGCACCCGATGAAGTTCCTGGGTGCGCTGCAGGCGATCCGCGATGTCCTGCAGGAGAACCCCCGGGCCTACGTCGTCAACGAAGGGGCCAACGCGCTCGATCTGGCCCGCAACACGATCGGCATGCAGGTGCCGCGCCACCGGCTGGACAGCGGTACCTGGGGCGTCATGGGCATCGGCATGGGCTTCGCAATCGCCACCGCCGTCGAGACCGGCCAGCCGGTCGTCGCCATCGAGGGGGACAGCGCTTTCGGGTTCAGCGGCATGGAGGTGGAGACCATCTGCCGCTACAACCTGCCCGTCGTCACCGTCGTCCTCAACAACAGCGGTGTCTACCGCGGCGACGAGGCCTCCCCCTCCGGGGACCCGGCGCCGACCGCCCTCAAGGCCCGCCACGACATCATGATCGAGGCATTCGGCGGCAAGGGCTACCAGGCGACGACGCCCGAGGAGGTCGCCACAGCCCTCCGGGAGGCCCTGGCAGCGGGCGGACCTGCTCTCATCGACTGCGTGATCGACCCTGCGGACGGGACGGAGAGCGGCAACATCGCCCACCTCAACCCGAAGGGCGTCTCCGCCAAGAGCTGAGCACTCAGCGGCTGCTGATCGTACGGCCCGGCACGTGATCCCCGTGCCGGGCCCGATACGGCCGGAAGCGGCCACCGCGTGATCGCCGAGGCCCCCGACGACCGTGTGCGTGCCGTGACATCGGGGGTCTCCAGAATCGCCTCCGACATGCCGCGTAACCAGTGCGGACGAGATGCACGCACCTACAGGGCCGGCGGGAGGGCCCAGACGTCCAAGGGGATCACCCCGACCGCACGTCCGCCCCGCCCCAACCGCCGACCCATCAGCTTCACCTGCCGCAGTGCGATGGCCCGGTCCAGCAGTGTCAGATGGGGCAGCCGCTCGGCCAGTTGGGCCTCCAGCCGCTGGACGTCGGCCACCGACCGCAGCCAGACCGTGAACAGCAGGTTGTGCGGGCCGGTGATCGAGGCGCACAGCCGGACCTCGGCGAGGGACAGCAGCCCGCGGGCCGTGGACTCGAGGCGATCGGCCGGTACGCGGGCCCACAGAGTGGCGGACACCGGCCACTCGGTGAGCTCGCGGGCGACCTCGCAGCGCAGCACCAGCTCGCCCTCGCCGATGAGCCGGCTGAGGCGACGGCGTACGGTCCCGGGGCTCAGGCCGGTCTCCTCCGAGAGTTGGGAGGCGGTGCGGCGGCCGTCGGCAGCGACGGCCCGTATCAGGGCCCGGTCGGCGGCGTCGGGCTTGCGGGCCGTGGCATACGGAGGCTTACGGGACGCGGGCGTGGCGCCGGCCAACTGCTGCTGCTGCGCCCCGGTGAGCGCCCGCAGCCGCCACCGGCTGCCCTCCCCGAACACCCGCGTGGTCAGCTGCGCCCGGGTGGCGACCACGCCGGGCAGCCGGGCGATGCGCTCCAGGATCAGTCGCGACAGCTCGCCCAGATCCGGCGTGAACACCGTGACCAGCAGGTCGCGGCCGCCCGCCATGTGCTCGACGGTGACGACTTGCGGCTCGGCGCTGAGGGCGTCGGCGACCGACTCCACCTCGCCGGACCGACAGTCGATCTCGACCAGCGCTACTTCGATCAGCTGCTGGAGCCGAATCCCCGGGTACGCGGTGACCCACGCCCTACCTGAGGAGTGGAGCCGCTCCCAGCGGCGGGCGACGGTCACCGGGTCGACCCCCAGGACCTGGCCGAGCACGCTCCACGACGCCCGCGGCGCCATCTGCAAGGCGTGGACGAGGGTCTCGTCCAGCGGGGTGAGCGGTTCGGGGAAGGCACCGTTGTCCTCCGAACCGTGTACTGCCGTCGTCGAATCCTGCATGATGCGGGTCCTTCATTGCCGAATCCTGCATTTTGCAGGGTATCTCTTCTACAGAACCGGCTTCCAGTGCAGGTTGTCCGCCAGCCCCAGGAGGAGGTTCGCATGGCCCACGAATCGCTGGACACCAGCCCTACTGCCCGTGACGCCGCGCCGGAGGCACCGGCCGCGCCCGCCGTATCCCACGGCCATGGCCGGCGGGAACTCCTCGCCGCCACCGTCGGCGGTGTCGTCGAGTCGTTCGACTGGACGATCTACGCCGTTCTCGCCCCCTACTTCGCAGCCCAGATGTTCCCCGGCGACGACCCGGTCGCCAAACTGCTGGGCGCCTACCTCGGCTTCGCTGTCGGCTTCGTGGTTCGCCCCTTCGGCTCCTACATCCTTGGCCGGATCAGCGACCGGCGCGGCCGCCGCTTCGGGCTGATGCTGTCCATGGGCCTGATCTCCGCCGCGTCGTTCCTGCTCGCCGCGCTGCCCACCGCGGCAACCATCGGCGTCCTCGCGCCCGTCCTGGTGGTGGCCATCCGGCTGGTCCAGGGGCTGTCCATGGGCGGGGAGAACCCGAGCGTCGCCGCGTACGTCACCGAGACCGCGCCACGGAGGCTGCGCTTCGTCTACAGCGGCATTTCCTACAGCGGAGTCGTGATCGGCAACATCCTCTGCTTCGGCGTGCTCACGCTCCTGCTCACCGTCCTCGGCAAGGACGGGGTCACCGAAGGCGGCTGGCGCATCGGCTTCGTGATCGCGGGCCTCATGGGGCTGCTGTCGCTGTGGGTGCGGCGTACGGCCGACGAGTCCGAAGAGTTCGAGCGCGACGCGCGGCCCGCCGACGACCAGGCCGTCGACAAGGCCGAGCGGAGGGCCCTCTACCGCGCCGCGACGCCGAACATGATCGCCGTCTTCCTGATGACGCTGGGCACCACGGTCAGCTACTACCTGGGTACGACCTACCTGCCGCAGTACGCCGAGAATCTCGGCGTCATCTCCGGCGCCCTGGGTACGGCGTCCATGATCGTTCCGCTGGTCGGCCTGATCCTGGCCATGGTCTGCTCGGGCCTGCTCGGCGACCGGCTCGGCGCGGCCAACACCTTCCGCGCGGGCATGGCGCTGCTCGCGCTCTGCACGGTCCCGCTCATGGAGGCCATGGCCTCCGGCGCCCTGCCGGTCTGGGTGGCGACGCTGCTTCTGCTGCTCTGTCTGGCCGCCCCGCTCGCCCTCGCCAACGTCTTCTTCGCCCGGCTCTTCCCGGTCCGGATCCGCGTCGTCGCGATGGGCCTTCCCTTCACCCTGGCGGTCGGCTTCTTCGGCGGCACGTTCCCGCTGCTCGCCGAGGCCCTCGCCGCCGCCGGGCGGATCGGTCTGGTGCCGTGGGTCGCCGCCGGCGCATCTGTCATCTCCCTTGTCGCGACCTTCCTGGTCCGCGAACCCCGGCCCTGAGCCACCGTCGCCCGGGCCCCGAGCCATCACCCCGGCTCGGGGCCCTCAGCACCGATTCCCCCGACGAGGAGCACCACCCCCATGAACCTGCTCGAGGACGCCCACTCCCTGCAGGGCGATCTGGTCCAGCTGCGCCACGCCCTGCACCGTGCCCCCGAGACCGGCCTCGACCTGCCCCGCACACAGGAGACCGTGCTGACCACCCTCGACGGCCTCGGTCTGGAGGTGTCCACCGGCACGCGGCTCAGCTCCGTCACCGCTGTGCTGCGCGGCGCCCGGCCCGGCCCGACCGTGCTGCTGCGGGGCGACATGGACGCGCTGCCCGTAGCCGAGCGCACCGGGCTGGACTTCGCCTCCGAGAACGGGAACATGCACGCCTGCGGCCACGACCTGCACACCACCATGCTCGCCGGGGCGGCCCAGCTGCTGGCCCAGCACCGCGACTGGCTGGCCGGTGACGTCGTCTTCATGTTCCAACCCGGGGAGGAGGGCTTCGACGGGGCGCGGTACATGGTCGAGGAAGGCGTGCTGGACGCCTCCGGCCGCCGGGCCGAGGCCGCGTACGCGATCCATGTGATGTCGGCGGGCCACGAGGCCGGGCACTTCACCACCCGCTCCGGCCCGGCGCTCGCCGCGTCCAATGTCCTGACCGTGACCGTACGCGGTGCCGGCGGCCACGGTTCGATGCCGCACCGCGCGAAGGACCCGGTTCCGGCCGCCTGCGAGATGGTCACCGCGCTGCAGACCTGGGTCAGCCGCACCTTCGACGTCTTCGACCCGGTGGTGCTCACCGTCGGCACCTTCCATGCGGGCACCCGGCAGAACGTGATCCCGGACAGCGCCACCTTCGAGGCCACCGTCCGCACCTTCTCCGCCGAGGCACAAGCCCGGGTCAAGGACGGCACCGTACAGCTGTGCCGCGGGATCGCCGCAGCTCACGGCCTGCAGGCCGACGCGGAGTTCGCCGAACTCTACCCGGTGACCGTCAACGACACCGGGGAAGCCGACTTCGTCGCCCGTACGGTCGCCGAACTGCACGGTGAGGAGCGCTTCAGCACCATGCCCCAGCCGCTGCACGGTTCGGAGGACTTCTCGCGGGTGCTGGACGAGGTGCCCGGCGCGATGGTCATCCTCGGCGCGACCCCGCGCGGCGCCGACCCGGCCGACGCGCCCAACAACCACTCCCCGCTGGCCGTCTTCGACGAGTCGGTGCTGGCCGACGGCGCCGCGCTCTACGCCCGGCTCGCGATGGACCGGCTGCGGCTCACGGCCGGGTGACCCCCACCCGGTAGGTGTTCCTGGTCGATCCTCAGCGGGGCGGCGGCGCGCCAGGCACGCTAATATTTGGCATGTTCCAGCCGAGAGCAGAGTGCCGGGACCTGGACGGTCTCGCCTGCCAGGGGACGGCTGCGGGATCCGGGGAAGTGGGGGAGTGCGGTGACTTTCCATCACCCTTGGGGAGCGGTGCCGCCTGCGCCCAGTACGGGGCGGAAGGGGCGCGGGAAACTCGTCGCCGCGCTCGTCGCCGCGCTCGTCGCCGTACTGGCCATCGTGGGCCTGGGCGGGTGGGCCGCGTGGTCCTACTTCATGCCGACGTACAACGGCCGCACCGACCCGTACACCGTGCTGCCCAGGGGCGACGCCATCCTCAACAGCGATGATGAGGGGATCAACCACCTCCGCGAGCTCCTGCGCAAGGAGTCCGAGCAGAACACGCCCCAGAGGCGCTGGGCACGGTGGACCTCGGACGACGTGGCGGACATTGAGCTGGACCTGAAGTACGAGCTGCACGCCGCGACCACCAGCGCCTCGGGGCGGGATGCGGCCGCGAACTGGCAACGCAACCAGATCGAAAGTGCCCACATGTTCGACGTGGACGTGGCCCACCTTCGGGAGATCGGGGACGAGGCGGCGGAGATCTGGACGGACACCGCCGGATACGAGGTGTACGTCTGCAGCGGTAACGCGACGGTCCACCTCAGGTACGAGATCTACGGGGTGCGGGCCGGCAGCAAGGAACAGGAGCAGATGCAGAGGACGGTCCGCAGGATGGCCACCCTCGCCGTCGAGGACCTCGAGAAGGCGAACAGCGAGTACCCCTGAGGGTCCGCCGCGCCACGACACTGCTGTGCACGGCCGGCCGATCGAACGGCAACCCGGCTGCGCCGGTGCCGGGGGCGGTGGAGCCGCTGGTAGCCGCGGAAGCCGCCCAGTGGTCCGCAGCAGAGGTGGTCGTCGTGCGGCTCGCCTTGGCATGCAACCGAACCGCTCAGTCCGAGGACCGGCCGAATCGCACGGCGTCGGGAGCTTCAAGCTCTGGTGGGGCCGTTCGGCCTATGCGCACGGCGCGGCATGCGCGATGGTGGTGACAAGGTCACCGCGCACGATGTCAGGGGGCCGTGATGGACGAGGTCCGGGTGTTCTCCGAGGAGAGGCCGATCAGGGTGTTCCTGCTGGACGACCATGAGGTCGTCAGGCGTGGTCTGCAGGACTTGCTCGACGCGGAACCGGACATCGAGGTGGTCGGCGAGGCCGCGACCATCGATCATGCCGTCGCCCGCGGGCCTGCCCTGCGCCCCGACGTGGCCGTGCTCGATGTGAGGCTGCCGGATGGCAACGGCGTTTCTGTGTGCCGGGAGCTGCGGTCGCGCATGCCTGAGCTGGCCTGTCTCATGCTCACGTCGTTCGATGACGACGATGCCTTGCTTGATGCGATCATGGCGGGCGCGGCCGGTTACGTACTGAAGCAGATCAAGGGGTCCGACCTGGTCGACGCGGTGCGGACCGTCGCATCCGGGCAGTCCATGCTGGATCCGGCGACCACCGCCCGGCTCATGCGCAGCCTCCGTCACGAAGGCGAGCCCAAGGAGGAGGGTCAGCCCCTGTCCGGGCTGTCGCCGCGCGAGCGGGAGATCCTTGATCTGATCGGCACGGGGCTCACCAACCGGCAGATCGGGAAGCAGCTGTTCCTCTCCGAGAAGACAGTGAAGAACCACATCTCTCGTTTGCTGTCCAAGCTGGGTGTGGAGCGCCGCGTCCAGGCTGCCGTACTGGCCGCAGGCCTGACCTCGGACTCCAGGGATCACGCCTGATGCTCACCGGTCCGGCAGTGGGACACTCCAGACGAGTTGTGTGCCCCCGCCAGACGGCGCTTCAAGTGTGAGCTCGCCGCCGAGGCTGCGGGCCCGCTCGGCAAGGTTCCGCAGGCCGCTGCGCCGGCCGCCGCCCCGCATGCCGCGCCCGTTGTCCGTAACGACCAGCTCCAGGCCATCTGCCCCCACCACCAGGGAAATGTCGGTGGACGTGGCGTCCGCATGCCGTGCGACATTCGTCAGGGCTTCGCCCAGGACGGGAACTACCTGGTCGGCGACGACCGGGGGCACGTCGGTGTCGACGAGCCCCTCCATCCGCAGCGCAGGGGTGAATCCGAGGGAAGGGACGGCTTCCTCGACTGTCTTGGCGATGCGTACCCGGAGCCCCGGCGCAGCACCGGTCCCCGGCCGTGAGCGCAGGCCGAAGATCGTCGAACGGATGATCTTGATCGTGGAATCCAGGTCGTCCACGGCCCGCAGCAGCCTCTCGGCCGCCTCGGGGTGCGCCACGAAGCGCTGCAGGCTCTGCAGCGTGATCCCCGTGGCGAACAATCGTTGGATGGCCAGATCGTGAAGATCACGGGCGATGCGGTCCCGGTCCCGCAGCAGAGCGATCTGTTCGGCGTCATTGCGCCGCTCGGCCAGTTCCAGCGCCACTGCCGCCTGTCCTGCGAAACCGAGGAGGGCCGCGGTCTCGGAATCGGAGAATTCGTCCGCTCCCGACTGCCGGGCCAGCAGCAGTACGCCGCGCGCCCCGTCGCTGGTACCCATCGGCACCGCTGCAGCAGGGCCCAGGCCGGCCCAGCGCGCCGGAGGTGAGGTGGTCCGGGGGTCGTGCGCGATGTCGCCGCTCGTGACCGGTTCACCCGTGGTGACAGCTGCTCCGAGGAAGGAGCTGTCGCGGGGTACTACGAGGCCGATGTGCGAGTCCGCGCCGGCGCCGACGGCGAAGGCCACCTGGAACTCATCGGCAGCCTCCAGAGGCACCGCGACAGCGGCCAGGTCCGCCGAGCTGATGCGCCGCGCATTGTCGATGATCAGTCCGAGTACCTGCGCCTGCGGTGCCCCCGACAACAGGCTGGCGGTGACTTCGCGGCTGGCCTGCAGCCACTGCTCGCGGCGCCGCGCCTCCTCGTACAGCCGGGCGTTCTCGATGGCCACGCCGGCCGCGACGGCCAGGGTGGAGATCACCGACTCGTCCTCGGCGTCGAACTCCTTCGCTCCGCGCTTCTGCGTGAGGTACAGGTTTCCGAAGACCTTGTCGCGCACGCGGATCGGCACGCCCAGGAAGGAATGCATTTCCGGGTGGTGGGCCGGGAAGCCGTAGGAGGCCCGATGGTCCGACAGCTCGGGGAGCCGTAGCGGGTCGGGGTGGCGGATGAGTTCGCCCAGGATTCCGTGGCCTTCCGGTAGATGTCCGATGGCCCGGATCTGCTGCTCGGTCATACCGACGGGGAGGAACTGGGCGAGCTTCTGGTCCTCGCCGATCACGCCGAGGGCCCCGTACTCGGCATCCACCAGAGCCACAGCCGCCTCGACGATGTGCTGGAGCACATGGCGCAGATCGAGCTCGCGTCCGATCGCCAGGACCGCCTCGAGCAGGCTGTGCAGCCTTTCCTGCGTTCCGCGCACTTCGTCGATGCGGATCTGCAGCTCGTCCAGCAGCTCATCGAGCCGCAAGCGGGGCAGGTGCTCGGCACCCCTCACGCCTTCTATGCCCATGGGTGGCTCGCCAGACCCTGTGCGGAGTCGGTGACTGTTACCTCACCAGTATCCGGCGGGTCCGCTCGAGCGCCAGCCGATGCGGGCACCAGGGGCCGACCGGCCGGGCCACCGCCCGACAACCCCGGGGGACAGCGTCCCGGCCGCGCCGGCCACAACGGGCCACGCCGGTGGCAACACCTGGCGAGACCTTCCCGCGGCGGACCCTGGTCGCGGCGTCGCCGACGAGGTCTGGGACGTCCGGGTGCGGCTGCCTTCCCGCCATGCACCCGCCCTGAGCCGACTGGGCTGACCCGGGCCACCGGGAGCCGCCGTGGGCCTGTCGGGCCGCCTCGGGGACCTTCGGCCCAACGCTCGGACCGCGGATGTCGGTCACGGTGGAGTCGTAACGCGGGGAGGGAGAGGGAGTTATGGCTGTCTCCGCACACATCGCGGTCATAGGCGTCGGCAACGAGTTCCGGCGGGACGACGGCGTGGGCCTGGACGTGATCGCCCAACTGGAGGAACGGGCGACCGCACGACCGCTACCCCCTGGCACCTCACTCGCCAAATGCGACGAGGACCCTGGGCGGCTGATCGGACTGTGGGAGAACGCCGACTTCGTTCTGATCGTCGACACTGCCCATGCCCGCCCGGCCCATCCGGGGCGTGTCCACCGGCTGGAGATGGACCGGCAGAAGCTATGGCAATCCGGCCCTGTCGATTCGCACGGGCTCGGTTTCGGAGAAGCCGTGGACCTTGGACGAGCCCTGGGCCGACTGCCGGGCCACCTGATCGTGTACGCCGTGGAAGGCGCTGACAACTCGCTGGGCACCGGCCTGACCCCGTCTGTGGCGGCCGCGGTCGAACCGCTCGCCGAGCGCATCGAGGCAGACATCGTCCGGCATCGGGCTGCCGCCGCGCTCGGTTTTCGACCAGGCGGCTGAGAGCGCTGCAGGCACAACAGCAGCGGCTGCTCAGCGGCAGGCACTACCGGTGGGGGTGCCCGCATCTCCCGCCGCTGTCGCAGAAGGGCCGGTCGGCCCATACGGACGCCCCTGGAGGCCCTAGGAGCGGCGGGCGGCCGGTCGCACGCTGAGAGCGGACGTTGGCCGTGCCGCGGGAGTGTCACAGAGTCGGCGCCCCCGGCACCGAGGGTTGAAGGGAACAGCGATGAAGCATCGCAAGCTCGGCACTGTGATGGTCAGTGATGTGGTGTCGGTGACCCCGGGTACTCCGTTCAAGGAGGTGGCGAGGCTGCTGGCTGAGCACCGCATCAGCGGACTGCCAGTGGTCGACCCCGAGGACAGGGTCGTCGGAGTGATCTCCGAAAGCGATCTCATGCTCCGGCAGGCCGCGTTGGAGGCAGGAGGGGGCGGACGCGGCCTTCGTCACCTGCCGAGCCGGCTGGCCCGGCT
The DNA here is from genome assembly GCF_054963655.1 of Streptomyces sp. HSS9-12. Classification (NCBI taxonomy): domain Bacteria; kingdom Bacillati; phylum Actinomycetota; class Actinomycetes; order Kitasatosporales; family Streptomycetaceae; genus Streptomyces; species Streptomyces sp. HSS9-12. The sequence goes on from NZ_JBUEGC010000008.1 coordinate 27,372, forward strand.
TCGCCGCGCAGCGGGCCCGACGATCGTCAAGAAGCGCGCTGTGACCGCCGAGCAGTTGATGTCAGCTCCTGCCATCACCGTCCACGCCGACGACAGCATCGCCGCTGCGGCCCGTACGATGGTCCAGCATCGCGTCGAGCGCCTCCCTGTGGTCGACGAGGAGGACCGTCTGGTCGGCATCGTCACCCGACGTGATCTTCTGGGGGTTTTCCTGCGACCGGATGCGGAGATCCGCCGAGAGGTGATCGACGGGGTACTCGTCGAGGCTCTGTGGCTGACTCCGGACACCATCGATGTACAGGTGCTCGAGGGCGTGGTGACGCTGAAGGGGCAGCTGGAACGCCGCAGTGAAGTCCCGATCGCGGTCCGGCTGACGCAGGAACTGGATGGCGTGGTCGCGGTCGTCGACAGGCTTACCTACCGCATTGACGACTCCCATCTGCGGCCGGTCGAACAGACCTTGTACGGCATCGCCGGCGGCTCCCCCACCCCGCCGTAATGGGGCGTGCTCTCACCCTCGGACCAGGTCGAGCCGTCCGAGTGGTTTCCGTGTACCGACCCGCGTCTCGCTGAAAGGCCGCGTGGACCCGGACGAAGCCGCACCCGGGGAGGGGCGCCCGCGGCGCGAGGGGACGATGACCAGCCCGTTCGGATGTACCGCGATGTCAGCGAGCCGGCGGCCGTGGAAGCCTCCTCGTGGATAAGGAGGCAGCATGACGCGGAGCACCGCGCGGCGACCGGATTCGGCGGCGTCCCCGCAGCCGGCACTGATGCTGGCGCTGGCCACGGCCGGGTTTGGGCTCTGCTTCTGGGCGTGGGCTCTGCTGGCGCCGCTCGGCCCGGCGCTCCGGGAGGAGCTTGATCTCACCGCCTTCCAGCAGTCTCTGGTGGTGGCCGTGCCGGTGATCGTCGGCTCGCTCGGCCGGATCCCTGCCGGCGCCCTCACCGACCGCGTGGGCGCCCGCCGGATGTTCCCCCTCGTCGCCGCCCTGACGATCCTGGCCGTGCTCTATCTGGGCCACCTGGCCGACTCCCTGGCCGAGGTGCTCGTGGGCGGCTTCTTCCTCGGCCTGGGCGGCACGACGTTCGCCATCGGCGTGCCATTCGTCAACGCCTGGTATCCGCCTGAGCGGCGCGGACTGGCTCTTGGTATCTTCGGCATCGGCACTGGTGGCACTGCCCTGGCGTCCTTCACCACCGTCCAGCTCGCCGAAGCCGTCGGGCGAAGCTTCCCCTTCGACCTGGTCGCCGGCCTGCTGGCCGGCTATGCCCTCACCGCCCACCTCCTTCTCCGCGACAAGCCGGGCCGTAAGGTCGCGGCTGGCTCGCTGCTGACCCGTACGGCGGCCACGCTGCGCATGCCCGCCACCCTGCAACTGGCATTTCTCTACGCCGTGGCCTTCGGTGGCTTCGTCGCGTTCAGCGTCTACCTGCCGAGCTACCTCACCACCGCGTACGGGCTCGGGCGCTCCGACGCCGCGCTGCGAACCGCTGGCTTCGTGGTGCTGGCCGTCGCCATGCGTCCCCTCGGCGGGTGGCTGTCCGACCGGACGCATCCCGTTCCGGTGCTCGTGACCGCCTACGCCATGGTGTCCGTATGTGCGCTGGTGGCGGCCCTTGAGACGGCCCTGATCCCAATCGGCACGGCCGCCTTCCTGGGGATGGCCGCCGGTCTGGGCGCCGGCGCGGGCGCCGTCTTCGCCCTCGTCGCCCGCCTGGTGCCCCCGGAGCGGGTCGGCTCGGTCACCGGTGTCGTCGGCGCCGCCGGCGGGCTGGGCGGCTTCTTCCCGCCCCTGGTGATGGGCGCGATCAAGAGCGTCACCAACGACTACTCCTGGGGATACGTACTGCTAGCCGTCACCGCGGCCGCCGCCGGCGCGTTCACCGCAACCGTCGTGCGCAGACACGCCCATGCGACCGAACAGACCTGACCCATCGCTGCTCGCGCGTTGCCCGTCGGGTCCGTCGGGTTCCGGCCCCGTGAGAGGGCCTGTCCGCCGAGGTACACAGAGGCGGCGGCCGGCCCTTACTCCCGGGCTACAGCCCTTGCGAGAGCAGGAGTTCGTGTGCCAGGCGCGCCCCTCGGGCTGTCCTTTCCTGCATGTCGACGTCTTCGGAGGGGGCTTCCTCCAGACCTTCGGCGAGTGCACGAACGGCCTGGGCCAGGGTCTGCACCTGGGACTCCAGGAGGCTCAGGCGTCCATGCACGCTGACCGGTTCCCGGTCGGCTGCTCCGGTCGCACCTACGTCGCGGCCCGGCTCGGTGTTCTCAGTCATCAGTTGCCTCCCAACTACGTCTGGTTGACGAGGAAGTCGGCACTGCGGGACAGCGTGGTCAGCTGCGGCGCGTCCTCGTCCTCGACGCGTATGCCAGTGCGTTCGGTGAGGGTCTCGACGAAGCTCAGAAAGTCCAGGGAATCCATGTCGAGAGCGTCCCGGAATGTGTCGTCGGGCCCCAGAACGGTGACCTCGGCGCCGGGAATGACCCGGGCGATCGAATCCCTGACGACCTCCAGTGCTTCTGCGCGGTTCATAGCTCCTCCGGGTTCTGCAAGAGGCGGTCGACCGCCGTCAGATAGCGGGCCCCTACGGCACCGTCGGTCGCTCGGTGGTCCGCCGCGAGCGTGGCCGTGACCACAGGCCGCACGCCGAGGAGGCCGTCGACCGCGCGCGGCCGGTCCACGACCCGTCCGAAGCCCACCAGGGCCACTTGCGGCGGGTAGATCACACCGAAAACGCTCTCCACTCCCTGGTCACCGAGATTGGTGACCGTGATCGTGGAGTCGGACACCTCGGATCCCCGCAGCCGGCCCGTACGTGCGCGGGCAACCAGGTCCTTCAGAGCGGTCATCAGCTGCGGGAGTCCGAGGGTGTCGGCGTCGTGCAGCGCGGGGGCCACCAGCCCGCCACCGCGCAGGGACACCGCCACCCCCAGGTGTACTCCGCCGCCTGCGACGAAGCGGCCGCCGGTCCAGAAGCCGTTGAGCTCCGGAACCTCCCCAGCCGCCAGAGCGGCGGCCTTGAGCAGCAGGGCCGCGGGAAGCAGCCGTTCGCCGACCGGACTGCGCCTGTTGTGTTCGTGCAGCCAGTCCATCGCGGTGGCCATGTCGATCGTCGTGGACAGGTAGTAGTGCGGGATCTCCCGTTTGGAGCGGGCCATCAGGTCTGCGATCGAGCGACGCATCGCCGCCGTCCGCTCCTCGGAAGGACGTGCCGGAGCCACGCTGCCGCGCGTCGGTGCGGTCGCGGCCGCCGGGCCGGGGGCCGCGTTGCGGACGTCCACGGCACGGACGGCGCCACGTTCGCCACTACCCGTCACCGCCGCCAGGTCGACGTCCAGTTCGGCGGCCAGCCGTCGGGCCAGCGGGGTGGCCCGGACCCGCGAAGGCGTGGTGGCCGCGGCGGCTCGCTCGACGTCGGCGCGGGTGATGCGCCCTCCGCGTCCGGATCCGTGGACAGTCTCCAAGCCGATGCCGCTCCGCTCGGCGAGATGCCGGATCAGCGGGCCCGTCTCGCTGTGGACGGGCTCCTGGGCGGGCTCGACCGAAGGCACCGGAGTACCGACGGCGGCCGGCTCGGACGGGGCCGGTGTCCGCGGGCGCTCCGCCGTGCGCCGCTCCGGCCGTGCTTCCTCGGGCCGCTTCGGCCTCGCCGGCTCTCGTGCCGCCGGTTCGATCACTGCCAGTGGTGTGCCCACCGCCACCGTCACGCCCGGCTCGACGAGCAGCTGCCCCACTGTCCCGGCCTCGAAGCACTCCACCTCGATCGCGGCCTTCGCGGTTTCGACGACCGCGACCGGATCCCCCTTACGGACTCGGTCGCCGGGATGGACCAGCCACTCCTGGAGTGTCCCCTCATCCATGTCGGCGCCCAGCGAGGGCATGGTGAACTCGGCCATGGTCAGTCCACCGCCCGGTGCGCCGCCGCGATGATGTCGTCGGTCTGCGGCAGGGCGGCCTCCTCCAACCGCCGGGCGTACGGAATGGGGACCTCCGCACTGCACACCCGCTGGACGGGCGCGTCCAGTTCGTAGAGCGATCGTTCGGCGATACGGGCGGACACCTCGGCGGCGAGGCTGCCCGTGCGCCAGGCCTCGTCGACGACCACGGCGCGGTGCGTACGGGCTACGGTCGCGGCGATGACCTCACCGTCCAGGGGCCGCAGCGTGCGAAGGTCGACGACCTCGGCGCTGATGCCCTCGGCGGACAGCTCGTCCGCGACCGCGAGCACCTTGGGCAGCGAACCCCCGTAAGTGATCAGGGAGATGTCGGTGCCGGGCCTGCGCACCGCGGCGTGGTCCAGATCCACAGCAGCGGTGCGGGGGGCGAGTTCACCGGCGGCGTTGTAGAGGCTGCCGTGTTCGAAGATCAGTACCGGGTCGGGGTCGGCCAGGGCCGGGGCCAGCATGTAGCGTGCGTCCTCGATGGTCGCCGGAGCGAGCACGCGGATGCCGGGGATGTGCGCGTACCAGCCCTCGAGGCTGTGCGAGTGCTGCGCGGCGAGCTGGCGACCCGCCCCGGTCGTCATACGGATCACCAGCGGGACGGGCAGCTGGCCGCCCGACATGTGCAGCAGGGTGGCGGCGTTGTTGAGGATCTGATCGAGAGCGAGCAGGCTGAAGTTCACCGTCATGATCTCGACGATCGGCCGCATCCCGGACAGGGCCGCGCCGATACCGGCACCCACGAACGCCGACTCCGACAGTGGTGTGTCGCGGATCCGTTCGGGCCCGAACTCCTCCAGCAGGCCGAGGCTGACGCCGAAGCACCCACCGTACCGGCCCACGTCCTCGCCCATCAGGAAGACGCGTTCGTCCGAGCGCAGGGCCTCGCGCAGGGCCTCGCGCAGGGCCTCCCGGTAGGTCGTCTTCCGGTCTTCGGACCTGCCAGTCTCCATGGTCAGCTCACTCCCACGGCTGCGCTGGTGACATGTCGCAGCAGGTGTTCGACCGGCTCTTCGGGGGCCTGCTCCGCCACTTCGACGGCACGGTCGACCTCGTCGGTGATCCGGCGCTCGATCGCGGCGAACTCCTTGTCGCCCAGCTCGCCGTCCTCACGCATGCGGTCGATGAGCCTCTTGATCGGGTCTCTGACCTTCCACTGCTCGACCTCCGCTTTGTCGCGGTAGCGGTCCGGGTCATACATGGAGTGCGCCCGGAAGCGGTAGGTGCGCAGTTCGAGGAAGTGCGGTCCCACGCCGGCCCGGATGCCCTCGGCGGCCCGGCGGGCGGCCTGCTGCACGGCCTCGACGTCCATGCCGTCCACGGCCCAGGCCACCATGCCGTAGGAGGCGGCGCGCATGGCCAGGTCGGTTTGCGCCTCGTGCCGCTCGAGGGCCGTGCCCATGGCGTAGAGGTTGTTCTCGCAGACGAGCAGCAGCGGCAGATTCCACAGGGCGGCCAGGTTGGCCGTCTCGTGGAACTCGCCTTCCGCGAAGGCTCCGTCGCCGAAGAAACAGCACGTGACACGGGTCTGCCCGCGCATCCGGTCGGCCAGCGCGAGTCCGGCGGCCAGCGGGAGCCCGCCGGCGACGATCGCGTTGCCGCCGTAGAAGCGGCGGCTCGCGTCGAACAAGTGCATGGACCCGCCGCGACCGCCGCTGCAGCCGGTGGCCTTGCCGTACATCTCGGCCATGACGGCCTCGGCCGGGATGCCGCGCGCCAGCGCATGGCCATGCTCGCGATAGGTGGAGACCACCGCATCGTCCGGGCTCAGCGCCTCGTTGACGCCGACGGCTACGGCCTCCTCTCCGATGTAGAGGTGGACGAATCCACGGATCTTCGCGGCGCTGTACAGCTCGACGCACCGCTCTTCGAAGCGCCGGATGCGCAGCATGGCGTCCAGCAGCGCGATCCGGTGTCCGGCCGCCGTCTGGTCGGGCGGGGACGGCCTTTCCGTGGTCCGCGCGGTGGCTCTGGTCCGTGCTGGGGACGCGGTGGCCGTTGTGTGCGCAGTCGTCGTGGTCTTTCGTGCACCGGTGCCACGGGCGGGGCTCATGTGGATCCTTCCAGGGTGGACAGGTCTCCGGTGGGCAGGCCGAGCTCGCGGGCTTTCAGCAGCCGCCGCATGACCTTGCCGCTCCGGGTCTTGGGCAGGTCCTGGTCGAAGGCGACCTCCCGGGGTGCGACGGCGGGACCCAGCCTCCGGCGGGCGAAGGCCAGTAGCTCGCGCTCCAGAGCCGGGGTCGGTTCGATGCCGGGGCCCAGCGACACGAAGGCTTTGACGATGTTCCCCGCGACGGGGTCCGGCCGTCCGATCACGCCGGCCTCGGCGACCGCCGGATGCTCCATGAGGGCGCTCTCCACCTCGAACGGGCCGATCAGGTGCCCCGCCGACTTGATGACGTCGTCGGCGCGCCCGACGAACCAGTACCAGCCGTCCTTGTCCCGCTTGGCCAGGTCCCCGGTCAGGTACCAGCCGTCGGCGAAGGCCGCCTCGTAACGCTCCTTGTCGTGCAGATAGCCGCGGAACATCGACGGCCAGCCGGGCCGCAGCGCCAACTCGCCTTCGACATCCGGCGTCTCCAGCACCGTCACCCGGCCGTCGGTGATCAGCGCCCGGCCGTCCTCGCCGCGCTGGAGCACCGCCGCCTCGACGCCCGGCAGTGGCCGCCCCATCGAGCCGGGCCGGATCTCGCAGGCCGCCAGGTTCGCGATCATGATGCAGCCGGTCTCGGTCTGCCACCAGTTGTCGTGCACCGGCAGGCCCAGCACCTCCTGGCCCCACAGCACGGCCTCAGGGTTGAGCGGCTCGCCGACAGAGGCCACGAGGCGCAGCGCCGACAGGTCGTAGGCGGCCGGCAGGTCGTGGGGACCCTGCCGGGGCGTGGCCCGCATCAGCATCCGCAGAGCCGTGGGCGCGGTGTACCAGACGCTGACCCGCTCCTCGTCCAGGATCCGGTACCAGCGCCGGGCGTCGTACTCCCCCTCGTCGACGACGACCGTCACACCGTGGACGAGCGGGGCGATGATGCCGTACGACATGCCGGTGACCCAGCCGGGGTCGGCGGTGCACCAGTACACGTCCTCGGGGTGCAGATCGAGTGCGTATGCCGCGGTGGCGTGGTGGGCGACGACCGCTTCGTGGACGTGGATCGCCCCCTTCGGAGCGCCGGTCGTGCCGCTCGTGAAGTGCAGCAGGGCCATGTCCTCGGGCGATGTCGGCGGGATGGTGAACTGGGCGGAGGCGACGGCCGTCAGCTCCTCGAACGAGTCCGTACCGGGCAGCTGCTCGGCCCCGGGCCCGACGATGAGGACATGCTTGAGCTCGGGCAGCGACGCCCGGCGGTCCGCCACCTTGCGCCGGTACAGGGCCGCGGTGGTGACCAGCACCCGGGCCTCGCCCAGGCGCAGCCGCTGCTCCACCGGGTCCGGGCCGAACGCGGAGAACAGGGGGCACAGCACACTGGTGTTCTTCAGCGTGCCCAGCACCACCGTGTAGAGCTCCGGGCACCGGCCGAGCAAGGTGAACACCCGATCACCCCGACCGATACCGAGCGACCTCAGGATGTTTGCGAAGCGGGCGGTACGGTCGGCCAGTTCGGCGTAGCTGACACTCGAAACGCTGTCGTCGCACGCCACGCAGCGCAACGCGATCTTGTCGCCGTGGCCAGGTTTCGCGTACCGGTCGACGGCCTCGTGAGCCATGTTCAGTCCGCTGTCACCAGGCAGCCCGGAGAGCGCGGCACGCGCCCGCGACCAGGTGAAATCGGAGCGGGCTCGGTCGTAGTCGGTGAGATTCGGCGTGACGCTCGGTGTCGCGTCCTTGCGGATCGTCTCCCAGGTCATGGCAGTCCTTCCGACGCCTTGCCGCTACCTCCAGGGTCGCGGAGACCGGCCCGGGTCGCATGGGGCCGAAGGGCCCCGGTGCCGGGGGCCGGGCAGGCCCTGTGCGGATCAACTGCGCGGGAGGACGAGCACGCAGGTGTCTCCCGGTGCGACGGTGACCGCGCGGTCTGTCATCACCACACGGATCGGGGTCTCCTCCGAGGCAGGCACGCTGATCCGCATCCGTCCGCTGTGCAGACGGACGCCGATCCCCCAGTTGCCGCGGTACCGCAAGGAGAATCCGTACTCGGACAGTTCCGGGAGCGGAACCGGGTCCACCCACAGCGCGCCTTCCCGTGTCTCCAGGCCCGTCAGGCAACGCTGCACCAGGTCGAGGGTCCCGGCCATGGCCCCGAGGTGGATGCCCTCCCCGGTCGTACCGCCCTGCAAGTCAGCGATGTCTCCTTCGAGTGCCTCCTGGCAGTACCGCCACGCCTCGGTCCGGTTGACCCGGGCGAGCACCCAGCCGTGGACGAGGCCACTGAGGGTGGAACCGTGGCTGGTACGGCGAAGGTAGTAGTCGACGGTCCTGCGCCAGATCTCGTCGTTCAGCTCGTAGCCCAGCCGCCGGAACAGGGCCGACAGCTCGGCCGGTGAGAAGAGGTAGCCGAGCATCAGCACATCGGCCTGTTTGGACGCCCGGTACCGGTTGACCGTGTCACCTTCGGCCTCCAGGATCCGATCCAGCCGTCGGATGCTGCCATACCGCGCGCGATAGGCGTCCCAGTCCAGTTCGGCCAGGTCGCCATAGCCGTCGAACTGGCTGATGACGCCGTCGTGGAACGGCACTCTCAGCTGCCGGGACACCTCCTGCCACTTCTGCAGTTCGCCCCTGTCCAGCCCGATGCGCTCGAACAGTTCATGCCTGCGCCACTCGGGAAGGCGCCGCAGAAGGTCGAGGGCCCGGCCGAGGACCCAGGCAGCGGTCACGTTGGTGTACGTGTTGTCGTCCAGGCCCGGCTGCTGGGCGCCCGGGTAGGCGTCGTGGTACTCGTCCGGCCCGACCACGCCGCGGATGCGATACCGGCCGAGACCTGGGTCGTATGTCGCGGTGGCCGCCCAGAACCGGGCGATCTGCAAGAGCATCTCCGCGCCCTTGGTCTGAAGGTATTCGGTGTCGCCGGTCGCCTCGCAGTACTGCCAAACGTTGTAGGCGATCGCCGAGCCGACATGGTGCTGCAGCCGGGAGTTGTCGGGCAGCCAGCGGCCCGATCGGGGGTTCAGATGCAGCCGCTGCGTCTCCTCGCGTCCGTCGCTGCCGCTCTGCCACGGGTACATGGCCCCCGCCCGGCCGATCTCACGGGCCGCCCGGCAGGCCTGCGGTAGCCGGCGGTAGCGGTAGTTCAGCAGCGCCCGCGAGACCTCCGGGAAGTGCAGGTTCAGATAGGGCAGGACGAACAGCTCGTCCCAGAACACGTGCCCCCGGTAGGCCTCACCGTGCAGACCGCGCGCCGGAACCCCCACATCCAGTTCTGCGGTGTGCGGCGACAGAGTTTGCAGAACGTGGAACAGATGCAGCCGCAGCACGCGGCCGGCTTCCCCAGGCACCTCGATGTCCGCGCGCCGCCACAACTGCTCCCAGGCGGCAACGTGGGAATCCAGGAGCGCCGGGAAGTCCGGCGCTTCCGCCACGCGGTCGACTGCCGCCGTCAGCGGATTGGTGATGGCGTGGTCGCGGGAGGTGTGCAGTGCGGCGGTCTTGTCCACGACGGTGGGCCGGCCCGGAACCATCGGGATCACCAGGCGGTGTGCGACGCGCCGGCGACTGGGATGAAGCCTCGACGAGACCGGCGGTTGCCCGGTGACAGTGCGCGCCGCCATACCGACACTGATATCAGAGCCGCTCGTCCGGCAGCCCAGCCAGATCGTGTCGGGATCTTCGGCTCCCGTATGCACATGAGCCAGGTGGTTGCGGCTGAGGGACCGGTAACGGTGCACGTTCGCGTTGATCACTTCTCCGTCGATGGCGGACTCGATCTCGATCTCCGCCGCCGCCCGGTCCTCGGCCGTGAAGACCGTCCGCAGCGCGGCCAGGTGCGGGACTCCCATGTGCACCAGACGGCTCTGCTCCACGCCCACCAGGCCGCCCTCGACGCCGGCCCGGTACCGGAATCTGCGGATCAGCGTGCCCCGCCGCAGGTCCAGCGTCTGCCGGTAGTCGAGCAGCTCGCACCTGTCCGGCGAAAACCAGGGACCGACCGAGCCATCTGGGGCACGGACGCGGAAGCGCAGGTCCAGCCAGTTCGGGAGATTGACCAGGTCCTCGTTCTCCACCCGCCGCCCGGCCACGGTCGACTCCAGGCGGTTGTAGCACCCGGCAACGTAGGTGCCCGGGTAGTGCACCAGCCCCGCCTTGCACTCCGGAGCCGCGCCACGGGTCGCGAAGTATCCATTCCCGAGCGTGCACAGCGCCTCGCGCACCCGCTCAGCATCGGGGTCATAGCCCTCGTACTCCCAAGCCCACTCCGGCATCCGCCGCCCTCACTTCCTCGTCCCTCACGAGCAGCGCAGCGGCGCGGCAGGCTCGCTGCCTGTTCATGCCGGCTCGGGCACGACGGCGACGGGGCAGTCGGAGCGATGCAATACGGCGTGGTTGACCCGGCCGAGCTGCAGACCGAAGTGGCCATGTCGCCTCTGGGCGCCGACGACGAGCAGGGCGGCGTCAGCCGACGCATCCGGCAGGACCTTCTGGGCGGGCCCCTCGATCACCTCGCGGCGGACCTCAACCTGGCGATGTTCCTCTACAGCCCCGTGCAGCGCGCCGGACAGGGTGTCCGACGCCCGCTCCCGATGGAACCGGGCAGCTTCATCATCCGCCAGGTGGGGGTCCCCCCGCTCACGGGCCGGGCACCGCCAGGCCCGTACCGCATGGAGCGCGCAGCCCCGCGCCTCAGCCTCGCGAAGGGCGAACTGCACAGCGGCCGAGCTCTCAGTGTTGTCGCCCACGCCGAGCACCACGCGCTGCCCGGCCGTTTGCCGCCTCTGCTCCGCGCCGCGGATCACGATCACCGGGCAGGTGGCCCGGGCCGCCACCGCGACGCTCACGGATCCGAGCAGCAGACCGGCAACCTCGCCTCGGCCGCGCGAGCCCGTGACCAGTGCGGAGGCCCTCTGGCCCGCGTTCAGCAGAGCGGTCTCGGGCTCCTCGGGCAGTATCTCGGTCGACACCTGCACATCGGGGTTGCGCTGCCGGGCCCGCTCAGCGCCGGAGGCAACAATGTGCTCGGCCATCACCTGTTCAGATGGGCGGCCTGTACGGAGCGACGGGAGGTGGCCCTCGTAACGCTCCCACAGGGATGCATAGACCAGGCGCAGCGGTACCCCGTGGAGGGCCGCCTCGTCCACGGCCCAGTCCACAGCCCGCAGGCTCGCCTCCGATCCGTCGACACCCACGACCAGCGGAAGCTCCATGGTCCCTCACCGCCTTCCCGCGACTGACTCCAGGTATTCGAGGTACCCCGGTGAGCAACGCTTGCACCGCCGGCGGAACTGCGACAGTTCTTCAGGAACGCGTCACGGCCGGGCCGGGTGGGCCGGTGTTTGGGCCACTCGGCCCCTGAACCGCAGCGGCGCTCGCGGCGGACGATGGAGACAGAGGGCATTCGCCGAGAGGAGGAGGTCTCCGTGGCTGAGACACCGCACATCGTGAGCGACGTGATGACTCTGACCGTCGTGGCGGTCGGGCGCGACGCGCCCTTCAAGGAGATCGTGCAGACCATGGAGCAGTGGAAGGTCAGCGCGCTGCCGGTCCTGGAGGGCGAAGGGCGAGTCATCGGTGTGGTCTCCGAGGCGGACCTGCTCCCCAAAGAGGAGTTCCGGGACAGCGACCCGAACCGCTACGAGCAGCTCCGGCGCCTGCCCGACCTGGCGAAAGCGGGAGCGTTGACCGCGGAAGAGCTCATGAGCACCCCCGCCGTCACCGTCCATCCGGACGCGACCTTGGCCCAGGCGGCCCGGATCATGGCCGTGAAGCACGTCAAGCGACTCCCTGTCGTCGATGACGAAGGGATGCTGCAGGGCGTCGTCAGCCGCGGCGATCTGCTGAAGGTCTTCCTACGGTCGGACGAGGAGATCGAGGACGAGGTCCGCCGCACCGTGGTGGCCACCCTCTTCCCCGCACTGGCCAGGTCCCTTTCGGTGCGAGTGAATGAGGGTGTCGTCACGATCAGCGGTCAGATCCGCGACACCTCGCTCATTTCGGTGGCGGCCCGCCTCACCCGCGCCGTGGAGGGCGTCGTGGACGTCGAGTGCCATGTCACCGGTGAGTACGAGGACCGGCCGACGGGGGCGGAAAGCGCGTCCTGACACCTTCCAGCTTCTTGGAAAGGGAGGCAGTCGCGATGGAGCCAGTCGCCACCGTAGGTCTCGACGGATCAGCCGAGAGCCTCGCCGCTGCCCACTGGGCCGCCGGCGAAGCCCAGCGGCGCACGATGAGGCTGCGCCTGTTGCATGCGTGGATCCTTCTCTCTTCGGCAGACGCCGGCGCCCTGCCCGAAGCGGACCAGAACTACTGGGCACGACGCATCGTGGATGACGCACAAGCCGAACTCAACGAGCGCTGTCCGGATCTGTCCATCACCAAAGACCTGGTCGCTGAGGAGCCGGCGACCGCGCTGCTGCGAGCGGCATCGGAGTCCGCCATGCTCGTGCTCGGATCGCGCGGACTGGAGGCCGTTGAGAGCTTCTTCCTCGGCGACGTCAGCATGCACGTCGTGACGCGGGCCGAGCGCCCGGTGGTACTGGTCCGCGCCGGCATGCGCGAGCCGGTGTCCGCCCGCCACGCAGGAGGCGTGGCCGTCGGACTCGGACTCCACGGTTCCTACGACCACCTTCTCGAGTTCGCCTTCGACACCGCCGCCGCGCGCGGCGCACCCCTGCGAGCCGTATACGGGCGAAACCTGCCGGTCCACGCCCACCTGCCCTGGGGCGTGGCCCCCGACGTGGCCAAAGAGGTCACGGAGGACGCCCGGAAGAAGCTGCACGAGCTGCTCCAGCCGTGGCGCGAGAAGTACCCCAGCGTGCAGGTGATCGACACCGTCCGTCTCGAAAGCCCTGCTCGCGCGGTCGTACGGGCCGCCGAAGAGTCCGATCTGCTCGTGGTCGGACGGCGGAAGCACGAGGGCGCCCTGCCGCCGCGTCTCGGCCCCGTGGCGCATGCGGCCGTGCACCATGCGCCGTGCCCGGTCGCAGTGGTTCCCCACAACTGAGCCGTAGGCGGGCGCGCGAAGTGGTCATCGGAGGCCGGACGTGGGCGTTGACGACCCCGGGAACGCGACACTCACAGCAGTAGGCCTGTCGCAGGACGAGGCCGCGTGGCGGCTGGAGGCCTACGGGCCCAACGCGCTCGCGACGCAGCCCCGCACGCCGGTGTGGCGGCGCGTGCTGCAGCAGTTGCGCGACCCGCTGATCCTGGTGCTCCTTGTGGCCGCCGCTCTCACCATCGCCACCGGCGATCAGGCCGACACTGCCGTCATCCTTCTCGTGATCACGGTGAACACCGTGGTCGGCGTCGTTCAGGAGGTACGGGCCGAACGCGCCGTGGCGGCCCTGGCAGCGCTGAGCGCGCCCGCCGCCAGAGTGATCCGCGACGGGGAGGAACGCTCCGTACCGTCAGCCGATGTGGTGCCTGGCGACCTGGTCGTGCTCGGCGAGGGCGACATCGTGCCCGCCGACGCTGACGTACTGGACGGGACGTTGCTGCTGGTCGACGAGTCCTCACTGACCGGCGAGTCCGTACCGGTGGAAAAGGCACCCGGCGCCGACCGGTCGCTGGGCACGGTGTCGGCGGGCACGGTCGTCGTCCGGGGGCGGGGACATGTGGTGGTGACCGCCACCGGGGTTCACAGCGCACTCGGGCGGATCGCGTCGCTCATGGTCGCCGCGCCCGGACTTACGCCGCTGCAGCACCGGTTGGCGCGGTTCGGCCGGGTTCTGGCCGCTGTCACCGTGGCGCTGTGTGCGGTTGTCCTCGCTCTGGGGCTGGTGCGTGGTCAGCCCGTGGAGCTGATGGTGGTGGCCGCGATCAGCCTGGCCGTCGCGGCGGTACCGGAGTCCCTGCCCGCCGTCGTGACACTCGCCCTCGCGCTGGGGGCGCGGCGGATGGCGGCCCGGCACGCCATCGTCCGCAGGCTGGCCGCGGTTGAGACCTTGGGGTCCGTCACCGTGATCGCCACCGACAAGACCGGGACCCTGACCGAGGGCCGGATGGTCGCCGAACACCTGTGGACACCCCTCGGCGAGGCCACCGCCACCGGAACCGGCTACGCGCCGGAGGGCCGTATCGTGCGCGCCGGCGAAACGGTCACCGTGGTCGACGCCCCCGACCTCGCCGCGTTGCTGCGTGCGGCAATGCTGTGCAACGACGCGGGGCTGGAGCCGCCCACGGCAGACGGCACGGCATGGCACGCGCTGGGTGATCCTACGGAGGCGGCCCTGCTCTCGGCGGGGGCCAAGCTCGGCCTGGACAGGACACTCCTGGAGCGCAAGCTGCCGCGGGTGGACGAAGTTCCCTTCGACAGCGATCGCAAGCGCATGACGACCGTGCACCGCCGGCCCGACGGAGGGCTGCGCGTGATGTGCAAGGGAGCCCCGGAGTCAATGCTCCGGCCCGGTGTCCTGGACGACTGCCCGGATCTCCTGGCTCGGGCAGCTGCCCGAGCGGAGGAGCTGGCCCGGCGTGGCTACCGTGTGCTCGCCGTCGCCGGGGCCGACCGCGCCCAGCAGCCATATGACGACCAGTCCTGGGAATCGGGCCTGTCGCTGCTCGGTCTGGTCGGCATCCTGGATCCACCCCGCGCCCAAGCGCAGGGCACCGTCGCCGCATGCCGGGCCGCAGGGATCACCTCCGTGGTCGTCACCGGCGACCACCCCCTGACCGCGCGGGCGGTCGCGGAGCGCCTGGGCATCGCGGCTGCCGACGAGGCAATCACCACCGGCGACCGCATCAGGGACAACACGACGGGCCCGCTGAACGACGTACGGGTCTACGCGCGGACCACCCCCGAGCAGAAACTCGACATCGTCCAGGCCTGGCGCAAGGCCGGGCACGTGGTGGCCATGACCGGCGACGGCGTCAACGACGGCCCGGCCCTGCGCCGCGCCGACATCGGCGTCGCCATGGGCCGCCGCGGCACCGAAGTCGCACGCCAGGCAGCCGATCTGGTGCTCGCCGACGACGCCCTGGCCACGGTGGTGTCCGCCGTCGAGGAAGGGCGCCGGGTCTACGCCAATGTGCGCCGGTTCCTGCTCTACGCCCTCGCCGGCGGCACGGCGGAGATCCTGGTCATGCTCCTCGGCCCCTTCCTCGGCATGCCACTGCCGCTGCTGCCCGCGCAGATCCTGTGGATCAACCTGCTCACCCACGGCCTGCCCGGCGTGGCGCTGGGCGCGGAACCGGTCGACCCCGGCGTGATGCGCCGCCCGCCGCGGCCTCCCGACGAAAGCGTGCTCGGCGCCGGCCTGTGGCCACGCATCCTGGCCATGGGAACCATCGTCGCCACGGTGACCCTGGTGGCAGGGGTCTGGGCGCGAGAGACCGGCCGCCCGTGGCAGTCCGTGATCTTCCTGGTCCTCGGGGCCACACAGCTCGGCGTGGCCCTCGGCTCCCGGGCACGCCCGGGAACCTTGGCCAATCCCTTCTTGCTCCTCGCCGTGGGAACAGCGCTCGGCCTGCAGGTCGCAGGCATCTATCTGCCGCCCCTGCAGGCGCTCCTGGGCACGGAACCTCTCCCGCTGTCCGACCTGGCGGTCGCGGCCGCGCTGTCCGGCCTCGGCCACGTCGTCATGCGCCTGCAGACGCGGCTGCGCCCGGAACGACCCCCGCCCGCCGCCTCGGCGACAGCTCGGTGAATCGAGAGATCAACCGTATTCCCGAACCTTCCCCCGTCGGGCTGCCTGCGTTGTGTCGGGCTCAGTCATCATCACCGGGCCGCGCGGTCGGGCCGGCTCCCGTCGTCCTGAACGTGGGCTTGACATCCACGACCCCCTCAAGCGTGCGGACCAGCCGGACGGCCAAGGGAACGTGCGCGGGATCGTCAATTTCCCCGCGCAGGGTGACCACACCCTCTTCGACGTGTACCTCCACGGGGCTGCCTGCCAGGAACGGGATCGCGGCGAGCTCGTGCCGTGCGTCCGCTGCGATCTCCTGATCGGAGCGGAGGAAGACGGTCAGCAAGTCACTGCGGCTGACGATTCCGCTCAGCCGCCCCGCCGAATCGACAACCGGCAGTCGCTTGACCTGGTGCCGTGCCATGATCCGCGCCGCCTCGGCGACAGGAGCGTCCACCCGCACCGTCACGGCCGGGGCTGTCATCAGCCGTTCCGCGGTCAGCGCGCCCACCTCGGCCACGTCGTCGGCGCGGCCGTACCGCTCGGTCGAGAAGTCACCGCTGTCGCGGAACTCCTCCTTGCGCAGCAGGTCGGCCTCGGAGATCAGGCCCGCCAGGCGCCCATTCCCCTCGATCACCGGAAGAGAGCTGACCCCCCAACGGTGAAGTGTCTGGACGGTCTCCTTGAACGATGCGGAGCGGTCGACGGCGACCACCGCGTGCGTCATCACATCGCCCACAGCCGAAGGGCCCCTCCTCTCAGGGACCTCCCTCGGCCGGACGGCCCGAGCCGGCGTGGGTGTCAAACCCGGCGTGGCGCCGACGAAGGAACCGTAGAGCGCGAGCAGGCGTCCACGCGCCACGGTCAACCGATGCGCAATGGTCCCGGCCACCTCCCGCAGCACGGCGAACCCGAACTCCCGGTCCTCCTCGCACAGGGCCCGCACAGAAGCGGCATCGAACTCGTATGCCTCCACGCGGCCGATCGCCTGCGCGCCGAAGGTCCACCGATAGGGCTCGAACATCCACGACCAACCGAGCAGTTCGCCCTCAGCCACCGTCTCGAAGACCGGCGTACGCACCCCTGGCACCTGCAGCTCGAGCGCGACGGTGCCCGAGCGAATGATCCAGAACCGATCAGCCTCGCCCCCCTCTTCGAAGACACGGCTGCCACCCGGGAATGTCACCTCCCGCGCGAGTCCCATCAGGCGCCTGCGGTGATCGGCCGGCAGAGCCTCGAGAACCTTGTGGACCGTCGGCATGCCTGTGCCTCCTTCGCTCGGGCCCTCACGGGCTTCGACGGCCGGCGCGCATCGCCACCGCGTGCCAGAACGCCCAGGGAACCGCCCGCTCTCTTCAGCCCTTGGCCGCACAGTGCACGCCGGCAGACACTCTCTCCGGGACCGGTGCCCGATCCTTGGTCCCACTTCCAGTGGACTACCAGTCGCCCGCCCAGGGGCGCGGGTGATCAGGCCTGAGGGACGACCGCGACCGGGCACTCGGCGTGATGCAGGACGGCGTGGGTGACGGGCCCCAGTTGTAGGCCGCCGTGCCCATGCCGTCTCAGGGCCCCGACGACGAGCAGATCGGCTGTGGCCGACGCGTCGATGAGCACCTTCTGGGCGGCGCCTTCGGCCGTCTTTCGGAACACACGGGCGCGGGGATGATCCTCCGCAGGTTCGCGCAGTGCGTCGGCCAGGAGGCTCAGGGCCTGCGCCTGGCGGGCAACCACGGCATCGCCTGTCAGCATCGGATGGTCCACGACCTCATGGGCCGGGCAGCGCCAGGCCCGTACTGCGGTGAGTTCGCTGCCGGACAGCTCGGCCTCACAGAAGGCGAACCGGGCAGCAGCCGACGTCTCTCCGGTGTCGCCCACTCCGAGAACGATCCGCTGGAAGGTGCCCTGACCGTTCCGCTGCGGGCCGCGTACGACGATGACGGGGCACGTGGCACGGGCCGCGACGGACAGACTCACCGACCCCAGCAGCAGCCCGGCGAGGGGACCCCGCCCCCTGGACCCGACGACGAGCGCGAAGGCGACCTGGCCCTCGCGCAAGAGAGCGGCCACGGCATCCTCGGGCAGCACCTCGGTCACGATCTTCAGATCGCGATTGCGGCTTCGGGCCCGTTCCGCGGCGCCGGCGAGGAGGTGCTCCACCCGCACTTGCTCAGGGGGACGGTCGGCGCCAGAGGACGGCACGCCTCCCTCGTAGCGTTCCCACAGCGATGCGTGGACGAGCCGCAGGGGCTTCTCGTGGCGAGCGGCCTCGTCCACGGCCCAGTCCACCGCCCGCAGACTGCAGTCGGAGCCGTCGACACCGACGACGATCGGGCTCTCCACGCTCCTCACCATCCCTCCGTGACTCTGTCGTGGGGCCTCTCCGTGCACTCTCGCACCGCAGGCGCCGTACCGCGACACAGCACCGAAAGCTGAGCCAAGCACCGGTAGCCCCGAACGGGCACGACCACCTCGACGCGTCGGCCCGGGGGGCCTGCACAGGGCGAGGCGATCCGTCGGCAGCTCCCGGGCTGTCACATGCCGAGCACCTTGGCCGCCCACCGGCGCCGTACGGCGTCCTCGTGCTCGGTCTGCTCCAAGCCAAGGCCGACGCGCGCGAGCGCCTCCTCCAAGCGGGGGATCCAGTGGCGCCGCAGTGCGCGGACCCGCTGACGGGTACTCAGCACCTCGGATCCGACGATCCGGGCGGCTGCCCGCGCGGCGGCGTACTCGGCTGCCGCCCGCACCGCCTCACGGTAGGCAGCCTCGGCATGCACCAGAGCGGTGTTGCCCGGTGCGGCTGACGTCGCGGCACGGTCGGGGGTCGTGCAGGTGGCACTCGAGGGGTGGCGCACCCCCATCGTGGACACCTCATCGACCGTGATGTGTGCGGGGCCGACACCGGCCGCTGCGACTGCCAGCGCATGCTCACCGCCCAGGAGAAGCCCTCTGAGCAGCCAGGTCTCGGCCTCCGTCGCCTGGCTGTGCCACCGCCCGGCACTGGTCTGCTCGGCTTGGAACAGGCGCTTGTGCCGGGCATGCAGGATGCGGAGCTTCTGTTCGAGGAGGTCGGCTCCGCGCAGGGCGACGTCCAGCCTGTGCCGCAAGCGCAGACGGGCGGCGCGGGAGGGCGGGGTGTGGGATGCCGTCGTCACTTGGCCGTCTCCCTCCCATCGGTTGGCTGCTCCTGTGCGCCGTGAGCATCCAGCAGGGAGGTCGGCAGCATGCCGAGCTGGCTGCGGGGCAGAGTGAGCAGCACCTCCCAGGCGGAGTCCAACGTTCGGTCGAGAGAGCGCAGTTCATCGCGCCGCTGGTCCACGAAGCGGTGGACGAACGCCTCGTCGAAGGTGAGGTAGCGGCGATCGGTCGGGCTCAGCGCCGCCTGCCCCACCAGGTCCGCGAGTTCGCGGACCTGTCGAGCCCGGGCGAGGGCAGCGAGCAGCTGCGCCGCGACGTCGAGGTGGTCGGGCCGGGTGCGGCCCGGGCCTGCGCCCTTGCGCATCAGGCGGGACAGCGAGGACAGGGAGTCCACGGGCGGGTACACCCCGCGGGCGTGGGTCTCGCGCGAAAGTACGATCTGCCCTTCGGTGATGTAACCCGTCAGGTCGGGCACCGGATGGGTGATGTCGCCCGCCGGCATGGTGAGCAGCGGCAGGACGGTGACGGAGCCGGGCCGTCCACGGATCCTCCCGCAGCGCTCGTACAGGGAGGCGAGGTCGCTGTAGAGGTAGCCGGGGTAGGCGCGGCGGGCCGGGATCTCGCCGCGGGCGGCGGAGACCTCGCGCAGCGCCTCGGCGTAACTGGTCATGTCGGTCATGACCACGAGTACGTGGCGGCCGCCGGTGAAGGCCAAGTGCTCGGCGACGGTCAGCGCGACGCGCGGGGTGAGGATGCGTTCGATCACCGGGTCGTCGGCGGTGTTGAGCAGCAGCACCAGCTCTTCCGCGGCGGAGCGCTCTTCCAAAACGTCGCGGATGAAGGAGGCATCGGGGTGGGTCAGGCCCATGCCGGCGAAGACCACGCTGAACGGATCGCCACCGGCCGTGGACTGGGCCGCGATCTGGGCCGCCAGCTCCAGATGGGGCAGGCCGGCCATGGAGAACACCGGGAGCTTCTGCCCGCGCACCAGGGTTGTCAGCGCATCGATGACGCCGACCCCGGTGAGCACCGGTTCGGACGGCGGTTCCCGCCGCACGGGGTTGATCGGATTGCCGCCGACCGCCGCGTGGGTCAGTCCGAAGACCGGCGGCCCACCGTCGATGGGCTCGCCACGGCCGTTGCAGACCCGGCCCAGCCAGCCGGGGCCGACCGGGATGCGCAGCGGCCCTCCCGCGAAGGCCACCCGGATGCCCGCCGGGTCCATACCGGCGGTGTCCTCCAGAATCTGCACCACGGCCAGTTCGCGGTCCACCTCCAGGACGAGGCCGTGCCGCTGCTCGCCCGATTCCAGGGTGACCCGGACGAATTCGTCCCAGCCGACCCCCGACACCCCTTCGACGACGGCGAGCGGGCCGCGCAGCTCGCGTACCGTCGTGTATTCGACCTCGCCCCAGGTGGTCACGGCCGCTGCCCGCCTCTGCGTCGGTCCACGGACGGCAGTGGGGTTTCCGGCTCGCCGCATGCGCTCACCGCACCTCCCGGAGTCTGGCGAGCGTGGCGTCCCGCCGTTCGGCCACCCCTCGGGCGTCATGCGGGCCCACCTCCTCGCGGGCGCGCAGAATCGGCCCGAAGTCCACCTCCTCGACGGTGGCCGCTGGTACGCCCGAGTCGACCAGCTCACGGCACTGGTCGATGACCATGAGCACGGCGTCGACCAGTGCCGTGGTTTTGTCCGCGCCACAGTATGCGTCCTGGGCGGACATGGCGCTCTGCTGGAGCACTGCCTCGCGCATGAGCCGTCCGGCGAGAACACTGATGCGCTCCTGGGCGGGCAGTGCGGTGATGCCGACCAGGTCGACGAGGTCGGCCAGCCGGTCGGCTTCGGCCAGCAGCGCGGCGACCCGGTCGCGCCGAGCGGACCAGGCCGGGTCGCCTGTCGCCGCCTGCCGGGCGCCGATCCCTGTCGCGTCGCGGGAGAACGATCCGGACCAGGAGACCGCGGGATAGTGGCGGGCGTAGGCGAGTTCGCGGTCCAGCGACCACAGGCAGCGCACGAACCGCTCGGTGTGCGCGGTGACCGGCTCGGTGAAGTCGCCGCCGGGTGGGGAGACCGCGCCGATCACGGTGACCGAGCCCTGGTCGCCGCCCAGTGTGGTCACGGCCCCCGCCCGCTCGTAGAACGCGGCGATCGCGGAGGCCAGGCGTGCCGGGTATCCCTCCTCCGCGGGCAGTTCGCCGGTGCGGGAGGAGAACTCGCGCAGCGCCTCCGCCCACCGTGAGGTGGAGTCGGCGATGAGTACGACGTCGAGTCCCATGTCCCGGAAGTACTCTGCGACCGTTGCGCCGGTGTAGACACTGGCCTCGCGAGCCATCATCGGCATGTTGGAGGTGTTGGCGACGGTCACTGTCCGGTCGGCGAGCCGTCCGCCGGTGCGAGGGTCCTCCAGTGCGGAGAGCTCGGTGATGACGTCGGCCATCTCGTTGCCGCGCTCCCCACAGCCGACGTAGACGATCACATCCGCGTCGCACCACTTGGCGATCTGCTGCAACAGCACGGTCTTCCCCGTGCCGAAGCCGCCCGGAACGGCGACCGTGCTTCCTCGGACCACCGGGAAGAGCAGATCGATCACACGCTGACCCGTGTTCAATGCCTCCCGCTCGCCGCCGCGCTCGCGCACCGGACGCGGCCGCCGGACGGGCCACGTCGTGCCGATCCGCACCTGCGTGCCGCCCGCCACGGCGACCACCGCGTCCTGTGCGTACTGTCCTTCGGGCGCGATCCGCTCCACGACGCCGGCGCAGCCCGGAGGGACCAGGACCCGCACCGGTACCGGTCCCGGCCCCCTGACCGCTCCGAGGACTTCGCCCTCCGAGACCGATGTCCCCTCTCTCACCAGTGGCGTGAACGGCCAGAGGCGTTCCTCGTCGGCGGTACCGGCCGCACCGGGCAGGAGCCAGTCCCCGCTGCCGGACAGCGGGCGAAGCAGGCCGTCGAAGATCCCTCCGAGCAACCCGGGGCCCAGTCGGGCGAAGAGCGGGCGGCTCTGGGGGCGTGCGAGGTCCCCCGGAGCGAGCCCGCCCGTGTACTCGTAGGCCTGGGCGGTGACCACGCCGCCGCTGATCGCCACCACCTCGCCGGGCAGCCCGCTCTCGCCGAGTGCGACCAGGTCGTACATCGCGGTGTCGCCGGTGTATTCCATCTCCACCAGCGGCCCGGCGACCCGCAGGATGCGGCAGGAACGCCCCGGCGGCTGCTGGGACGGGGGTGGCCGCTGGATTGCCTCAGGGCACCGTCTCAGGGTGTCCACAGTGTCTCCGCTTCTGCACCGAGCCGGTCCAGCGCGCGTGCGGCGAGGGCGTCCAGCGTGCAGTCGACACGCCGGCCCGCGGCGCGGGCGACAACGCCCCCGCCGGGGTGTTCAGTGAGCTCGGCCTCTCGCCCGAGGAGCCGACGGGCACGTCGGTCCAGCTGATCCAGCACGGTCGCGTACTCCGGTGCGTGCCGCAGTTCCCGGATGCGGTCGGTGGCGCGGCGGCACAGTTGCTCGTAGGTCTCCCTGCGAACTGCCAGTTCGCGTGCCCTGGCTGTGCGGCGGGCCCGCATGCGTACGCGGCGGCCGGCGGCCCTGCCCTGCGCCTCGCCCTGCCGGCGGGCTTCGTCGAGGATCTCCTGTGCCTGCGCTCGGGCCGTGTCGAGCAGCAGTGCCGCCTCGCGGTTCGCCCGGGCGAGGAGATCCTCCGCCTCAGCACGGGCAGTGCGCAGCAACTCGGTGCGCACAGGTTCGAGTGCCGCCCTCACCGGGTCGGGGACGGGATTGGTCATGGCGGCATCACCGCCGTCAGCGGCGGGATGTTCTCCAGCAGTGCCGGGTCCAGGGCGTCGGCCGCTGCCGGAGTGAGGATGACCAGCCCGACGTCTTCCGGCAGACCCCGCCACGCCTCGCGGACCGCCTTCGGCTCCTCGGCGATGAGTACGGTAACCCCGGCGAGGGCCAGCCCGGCGACCCGCACCCGCTCCCCGATCGCGGCCACGCTTCCCATGTCACGCCTTCCCGATGAGGATGACCGCGACGACCAGGCCGTAAATGGCGATGCCCTCGGCGAGGCCCACGATGACCATCGCCCGGCCGAAGAGCTCGGGGCGTTCGCTGAGCGCCGCCAGCGCAGCGGCCCCGGTGTAGGCGACCGCGATCGCTGCGCCGATCGACGCCCCGGCCACCGCGATCGCGGCCCCGATGAGAGCGGCGGAGCCGGAGCCGGAGTGCTGCGCGGCCGCCGCCGTGGTGGCGGCCTGCGCGGAACCGTCACTGAGCGCCACGCTGAGCAGTGCGACCGCCCCCACCAACAGCAGCGCGTCCGCTGCGACCACCAGCCGCAGGGCCGCCCTGCCCGAACGGCGCAGCAGCAGCCGGGTGAGAAGAAAGACCACCGCGATGACGGGAAGCACAATGAGCCAGGTGATCACGGCCCCACCTCCGTGCGTTGTACGGGCAGGTGCCAGGGCCGGAAGGGACGGCCCTGGGACTCAAAAACACGGGAGAACAGCTCGTAGAACTCCAGCCGCAGCGCCTGCACTGCGGCGACCAGCGCCTCCAGCGCGAAGGCGAGGGCATTGCCGACTGCGAAGACGGCGATCGCAGCAGGAACTGCTGCCGCCCCCGTGCCGGCGAGGGCCGTCGTGCCGCGCCACACGATCTCGCCCAGTGCGGCATGTGTGAGGCCGAAGGCAGCCAGACGCGCGAAGGACACGACGTTGGACCCGAGTCGCACCACCACGTCGAAGAGCTGGATGCCGGTCTGAACGGCGCCGCCCGGACCGCCGGCAGTGGCCGCGTACAACCCAGAACCGGCCAGAACCAGACCAGTGAGCGCGATCGCCGCGCCCACCAGCGCGAAACCGGTGTGACTCATGGAGACTGCGCCGACGATCACAGCGAGACCGAGAAAGAGCGCCGCTCCGGCGATGCCGGAGGGCGAGTACACGGCGCTCAACGGTCCGTTCTCCCGCCAGCGGTTCACGATCCCGGCCCCGTACGCCAGCGCGAGCAGTGCGGCGCCGATCCCGACCGACGTGGCGAGCAGTCGCAGGGGCTCGTCCAGCGGGTTCAGCCAGAGCACCGGCAGCACCCCGGTCGGGCCGAAGAACTCGCCGTAGGCGACACCGGCCAGCGAGCTGCTCAGTCCGGCCCCGGCCACAAACGGCCACAGCGGCTGGAGCGCGGCCGCCCAGCGGGGTCGCCCGAAACGCAGCAGCAGCCCGGCGAGGAGCAACAGCGCCCCGTGCCCTGCGTCGCCGAACATCAAACCGAACATCACCACGTAGACGACCCCAGCCGGCACCGTGGGATCGAGGTCGGCGTACGGCACGGTTCCGTAGGTCTCGACCAGGGGCGTGAAGGAGCGGCGCACCGCGCCGGTGCTGCACAGCAGGGTCGGTGGATCGACGCCGCGCGGTGCCCGCAGCGGCACCAGCGCACCCCCGGCGTCGGCGATGCGCTCGGCGGTCACGGGGACCTCGGCGGCAGGGCACCAGCCGGTCAGGGCTGCCACGGTTCCGTGCCGGACCGCGCTGCCGAGGCGTTCCTCCAGCTGTACCTCGCCCGCCAGCAGATCCGTACGACCCATGCGCTCGAGTACGGCGAGGTCGGGCGGGCGGGCACTGAGCACCGCTGTGTGAGGCTCGGCGTGCAGACCCTGGAGTAGCCGGGCCGCCGGTGCCCGCGTGGCCGGTCCGCCGTCGTCGATCCGGTCGATCTCGACGCAGCCCGCCTCGGCGATCCGCACGAGCGTTTCGCGCAGGCGCTCGTGCGGGGCGACGATCGCCACCCGCTGCATGCGAACAGGGATTGCGACGTCAGCCCGGAGCATCGAACGCCTCCGTCGGTCCGCCGCCGCGCGCGGCCAGCTCCAGTGCCCCGCGCACCCTCCAGGCATCCGTCGACAGCACCGCGACGGCGCCCACCACCGGTGCCGGGCCCCAGCTGGACCTGCGCAGCAGCTCGGAACCGTCCTGCCCCAGACTGTCCCACCACCGCGCCTCCGCGCGCCACAGATCCGCCGGTTCGTCGATCCCGTCCAGAACCCAGCGCGCCGGGGCCGGCAGGTGGTGCCGGAAGTCGGTGAACGTGGCCGCGCGCACGGCCTCGGAGCCGAGCAGTCGGCCCGCGCGCAGGGCGGACGGCTCCGTCAGCAGGCGACCGAGGACGAACACCTCGCGGCCGACCAGCAGGGCCAGTCGGCCCGCCGCCCAGCGCACGGCCTCCGGCAGGGCGGCAGCGGTGCGCACCGCGGCGGAGACTCGCATGCCGGTGCCCACCGCAGCAGCGGAGTCGGCTCCCGGGTCGCCCCAGACCGAGGTGGCCAGTGCGGCCCGCAGCTCCGGCGGCGAGCCGGTCCGGGCCACCCGGGGCCAGGCAATTGCGAGCGCACCGAGCCGGTAGGGCCGGCGAGGCCCGGGGAGCTGCGCACCCGACACCATCCGCAGGTGTTCTTCCGCGTTGGCGATCTCGAATCCGGCCGCGAGCAGGCGGATGGCCTCAGCGCCCGGGCGGGGCTGCCAGCCGGCGAGCACCCTCAGGTGCCACAGCAGGGTCGCTGCGACGGCCCGCTGGCTGTCGGCCAGCGACGCCTGGGGATCGAGGTCGTGCCGGTAGGCGGTGGCGCCCAGATAGTGCAGGGCGTCGTCAAGAGCCCGGGCGGCAGCCACTTCCCGGACGCCTTGGGGGCCCAGGCATCTGGACGCCATGGCTCTGGAACGGGTGACACCCGCTACCCATCCGGCGCCCATCACCGGCCGCCTTTCCGCGGCTTCCGGCCGGTGCCGGGCTGCGTGGAGGGTCTCGAGCCGTCGATCTCCTCGACGACGAGCGCCGAGATGCGCTCAAGGAGGGCGGGCATCCGGGTGTCTGCCCGGTGCCGTACCACCACCGCCTCGCGCTCTGCGGCAGTGAGGATCTCCGCTGCCTCGGCTTCGGCGACTTGGCGTACCCGCTCTGTGCTCTGCGCTCGTACGTCCCCTGCGCGGGCACGCGCTTCCGCGACGATCGCCTCGGCCTGTCGTTCGGCCTCCTGCCGCTTCTGTGCGGCCGTGCGGGCAGCCCGCTCACGGATCTCCGCCGCCTCGGCTTCGGCCCGCTCCAGCAGGGACAGCGGGAGTTGAACCTCGGCCGCCAACTGCGCGGAGCGGTCTACGGGCACACCTCCGGGCGCCGCCCTGCCGGGCGTGCCGACTGGGCGGAAGCGCATCAGGAAATCCCGGAATCCGGCCACGAGCGCTCCTCAGGGGTAGCCTCTGATCCAAGTCTCCACAGGGGCAGTGGCCGTGTCGCGCCGGAGGGAAGCGCTCTCCAGGCGCGGCGCGGCCTTCCCCCGCGCCTGCCGGTGGCTCAGTCGTGCGGAACCACGGCGACCGGGCAGGGCGCGTGGTGTACGGCCGCATGCGTTACACGGCCAAGGCGCGGTGCCATCGCGGGTCCGTGCTTCCGCCGGGCTCGCCGGTGGGCCCTGGCCGGCGGCCCAGTGGGCAGCGGCCAGGCTCTCGGCCGAACCGTCGAGGCCTACGGTGACGCCTTGGCTCGGTCACGACTGCCTCCGTCGATCGGCCCTCAAGAGCGTACTGTCGTCCCGTGGGTGCCAGCGGGACGCCGTGTGGGGCCGTGCGGGTCCGACGGGAATGGGTACGCGGCTTCTGAGCCGATACATCGGGCGAGGACGGCCCACATCCAGAAGTACCCCGAATCGCCCATCGGCTCATGCGGTCCGCGGTGTGACAGTGCCGCAGAGGTGCTGAGAGCGCAGAACGGCACGAGGAGGAGCTGGGAGCAGTGGCGATCCCCCTGGTGGTCGGGGTCGACGGATCCGAGGCCAGCTTCGAGGCCGTGGAGTGGGCCGCCAACGAGGCAGTCCGCCACGGGGTGCCGCTGCGCCTCGTGCACGCTGCTGCCCCGAACCGCGAGTCAGCCGACAGGATCATCGCCTCGGCATCGGTGCGGGCGAGTGCGTGCGCCCCGGCGGTGCAGCTGTCGAGTGAGGTGCTGCACGAGGATGCCGCGACCGCCCTGGCGGGGCAGGGCCGTAACGCGTTCGCCCTCGTCCTCGGGGCCCGAGGACGAGGCGACCTCGCCGGGCTCCTTCTGGGCTCGGTCAGCCTGGCCGTGGCCGCCCGTGCCGACTGCCCGGTGATCGTGGTGCGCGGCGCGGTGGAGCACCGGGATACCCGATTCGGGAACGTCGTCGTGGGCATCGAGGACGGGGAGGGCAGCGACACTGCCGCGCAGTTCGCGTTCCGCGAAGCTCAGGTACGGCAATGCGCCCTGGTCGCGGTGCACGCCTGGCATACCGCAATCAGCGGTCCCTCTGAACGACTGTCTGTCTCGGGGATCCCTCCCGAATCCCGTCGGCGAGCCCCGCCACAGGTCCTCGACGACGCCCTGCACGGCCACTCGGAGCGATACCCGGGGGTTCCGGTGAGCCGTAGGGCGGTCGAGGGACCGGCACGTCAGGCGCTCCTGGAAGCAGCGTCCGAAGCCGACCTGCTCGTCGTCGGAGCCCGCAGGCGGCGCGGCCACTTCGGCCTGCAACTGGGCCTGGTCAATCACGGCGTGCTGCATCACGCGCCGTGCCCCACAGCCGTCGTGCCACGGATATGACCGTTGAGGCAGTGGACCGACTGGTTCCGCGGCGCGTTACTCCGTACCGGTGCTGAGGAGGTGCCGCTGATGTCGGATGCGACAACCACCGATCTGTACGAAGTGACGATGGCGATGTCGTATCTGCGGGAGGAGATGACGGCTCCCGCGACTTTCAGCCTCTTCGTCCGCGCCCTGCCGCCCGACCGCGGCTTCCTGGTCAGCGCGGGGCTGGAGTCGGCACTGGACTTCCTGTCGGACTTCCGCGTCGGTCCGGAAGACGTCGAGGCCTTCGCCGCCGCGCTGCACCGTCCGGCTCGCGACCTGGAGCCGTTGCTCGGCCTGGAATTCACCGGGCAGGTGCGAGCGGTGCCGGAGGGCCGGATCGTGCTCGCGGGCGAGCCGCTGCTGGAGGTGACCGCCCCGCTTCCGCAGTCGCAGTTGGTCGAGACGTATGTGCTCAATCAGCTCAGCCATCAGACGGCGATCGCCTCGAAGGCGGCTCGGTGCGTCCTGGCTGCGGCGGGCCGTCCGGTCGTGGATTTCTCGCTGCGGCGGACCCACGGCCCGCAGGCCGGGTTCCAGGCCGCCCGGCTGGGCGGGATGGTGGGCTTTGCCGGGACAAGCAACGTGGCGGCGGCGACCGCGGAGGGGCTGTCGGCCGTGGGCACGATGGCCCACTCCTACGTGGAGGCCTTCGGGACGGAGGAGGAGGCGTTCCGCGCCTTCGCCCGGACTCACCCCGGCCCGCTGACCTTCCTGGTGGACACTTACGACACCGACGAGGGAGTCCGCACAGCGGCGCGCGTGCTACGCGACCTGGATCGCGGTCCCGGCTCGGCCATCCGGCTGGACAGCGGCGACCTCGGCGCTCTGGCGAGACGGGCCCGGGCCATCCTCGATGCCGCGGACCTGCCCGAAGTACGGATCATCGCCAGCGGCGGCCTGGACGAATTCGCCGTGGACGAGCTCGTCCGTTCCGGAGCACCGATCGACGTCTACGCCGTCGGTACCCGGGTCGGTGTCTCGGCTGACGCCCCGTTTTTGGACTCGGCCTACAAGATGGTCGAATTCGACGGCCGACCGGTGATGAAACTTTCCGCTGCGAAGGTGACGGCACCAGGGCCCAAACAAGTCTTCCGGTGCCCCGGATACGCCGACGTGATCTGCCTCAGCGACGAGCACCCGCCGCCAGGCGGCCGACCGCTGCTGGAGACGGTGATGCGGGAGGGACAGCGCACCGGCGAGCGCCCCGCGCTGGACGAGGCACGGGCCCGGTTCGCCGCCGATCTGACCGAACTTCCCCAAGCGGCCCGGCTGATCAAGGACCCGGTCGCCCCGCGGGCGGTTCCCTCCGAGCGGCTGGCCGCACTCACCGACCGGGTACGCCGGCGCATCGCGGAGGAAGTCCTGGCTCCGGCCACCGCACGGCGGCACAGCCCCGCCCGGGAGTGAACCGCGCCTGAACCGCGTCGGCCCGAGCCTAAGTTGCGACGGCTGGCCGAGCGAGCCCACACCCCGCCGTGGGCCGGAGGCGACTGCCCGCTCTGGGTGTCCATCGAACCCAAACGCCTCACGGGACGCCGTATCCACGCCGGCTGGACATCGGCACTGTTGCCGTAAGGACACGCTTCCCGCCGGCCGGTCCGCGACGCCGTATTCACCGGTGACATGGCACTCGACGTCCACCATGCCTTCCACCGCCCGGGGCAGGCGGGCCGCCACCGAACCCGTCGGCACTCGTTGCTGCACACGCTCTGTGCTTCCCCCAGTTGGTTTCTACCGCTGGCGGGCAGACCGTACCGACAATGAGGGCATGGACCGCCAACATGGTCTGCGGGAAGTGGGCCGGCAGGAGTGCCTGCGCCTGTTGACGCTCGTGCCCATCGGTCGGATCGTCTACACGGACGGCGCGCTGCCTGTCGCCCTGCCGGTGTATTTCGCCCTGGACCATGACTTCTCCGTAGTCCTGCGCACCTCTGCCACATCCCGTATGGCCCGTGCCGTCGACGGGGCCACGGTGGCCTTCGAGGCGGACCGGTTCGACGAGTCGACGCACACCGGGTGGAGCGTGCTGGTGACCGGCCGGGCCGACCTGGTGACGGATCAGCGGGAACGGGAACAGCTCCGGGAGGTCGGACTGCGCGCATGGGTGCCTGCGCTGGAGGAGGCCTTCATCCGGATCGCTCCCGACCTGGTGACGGGGCGCGTCCTTGGCGGCAGCGGGCAGGGAAGCCATGTGGGACAGGCCGCCCCTGGCGGGCGTCCCAAGAGTGGTCAGTGACCGTCCCGCTCCGGGCTCGACCGCGCTACGGCGCAGGCTCGGACTGGCTCACAAGCGCGGCGGCGTGATCTGGCACGAAGGTCTGGAGCTGCCTCGGGGGACGCTTGTACCCGGTGGACGGCGGGCGGGGCGGCAGCCGGAGATCAGGCTGCCGGACGTCCTTGTACGGCACGGTCGACAGCAGGTGGGCGATCATGTTGATACGCGCGGCGCGCTTGTCGTCGCTCTCCACGACGTACAAGGGCGCCTCGGGAATGTCGGTGTGCGCGAACATCTCGTCCTTGGCCTTGGAGTACGCCTCCCAGCGGGTGATGGACTCCAGATCCATCGCGGAGAGCTTCCAGCGCCGCGTGGGGTCTTCCAGCCTCTTGCGGAAACGCTCCTCTTGCACGGCATCGCTCACCGAGAACCAGTACTTGCGCAGCAGGATCCCGTCCTCCACGAGCATCCGCTCGAAGGTGGGGCACTGGTGGAGGAACCTCTGGTGCTCATCGGTGGTGCAGAATCCCATGACCCGCTCGACGCCGGCGCGGTTGTACCAGCTGCGGTCGAACAGAACGATCTCGCCGGCGGCGGGCAGGTGCTCGACGTAGCGCTGGAAGTACCACTGGGTGCGCTCACGCTCGGTCGGCACCGGCAGTGCGACGATCTGCGCGACACGGGGATTGAGACGCTCGGTAACCCGTTGGATGGTGCCGCCCTTGCCGGCGGCGTCGCGTCCTTCGAAGACCACGACGAGCCGCTTGCCTTCGGCCCGTACCCACTCCTGGAGTTTCACCAGCTCAATCTGCAGACGGGACAGCTCTCGCCGGTAGACGGCCGTCGGCAGGAGGTCGGGCCTGTCCTCGTCCGCCGACGCGCTGATCTTCGATGTATCGCCCCTGGTCCGCTTCCTGTCAGGCACCGTGCTCGCCTCCCTCGCCGACCGGCCGACGTGACCAGCATGGCCGGTACGGCGGTGAGCCGCCCACCCTTCGCGCGCAGGCCGCCGTATCCGATTGCCGCGCCGTGCTCCGCGTCATGGTGTTTCGCGTCCACGGGGAGCTTGCCCGGCTGTCGGCGCGCTGCCATCGCCGTGCGTCCGAACGGCCCACCACGACAGCCACGGGCGCCGGTCCCCGGATGCGGCCCCATGTGATCACCTCCACGATGGAGACATGACCACCGTCGGCGCTTCCGAGCCCTTCGATGCCTTCCGGGCCCTGGCCGACCGGCACGGGCGGCCCGGAGGGCAGCTCGTAGAAACACTGGCCGCAGCCCGGGCGGGGACGACGGACAGCCCCGAGGCCTGGGCCCCCGACATCGCCCGGCGGATGGGCCTGCCGGCTGCCGCGGGGCTTGGCCCGGCGGCCTACTACGCGGATCTCGCCGTGCCGCACGGTCGCCGCCACGTACGGGTCTGCGCGGCCGCGGCCTGCTTCGCCGCGGAGGCCGGCCGACATCTTCCCGAGGTGGAGCGGGAGTTGGGCGTCGCCGCCGATACAGTCACGCCGGACGGGGAGACATCGCTCCAAACAGTCCGCTGCCTCGGGTACTGCTACACCGGACCCGCCGCTCTCGACGGTGACACGCCCTGCACGGGGCCGACGCTGGCCGCTCAGCTGGCGGGGCGGGAACAGCCGCGGGCGCCAGAGATTCCGGCGGCCGACGACACCGGTGACCCGGTCCTGCTGGGCGGTGTGGTGTCCGGTGAACCGGCCTGGCAGGTGTGGCCGCGGACGGTGACCGACGGCAGCCCTGATCAGGTGCAGGAGGAGGTGGCCGCCGCCGGGCTGCGGGGCCGTGGCGGCGCGGGTTTCCGGGTGGCCGCGAAGTGGGCTGCGGCGGGCCGCGCCCCCGGCACTGTCGTCGTGGTCAACGGGGACGAGGGCGACCCGGGTTCATACGCCGACCGGCTGCTGATGGAGCGCGACCCCGCAAGAGTGCTGGAAGGACTGGCCCTTGCCTGCTTCGCCTGCGGTGCCCGGCAGGGCGTGGTGCTGGTCCGCTCCGAGTATCCGCAGGCCCTTTCCCGCATGCGCGAGGCCGTCCGACAGGCGTATGCCGAGGGCTACTTCGGAAAAGGGGTGCACGGCACTTCCACGGATCTGGACGTACGGGTCGTCTCAGGCGCCGGGTCCTACGTGGCCGGCGAGGAGACGGCGCTGATCGCGGGACTGGAAGGAGGCCGGGGCTGCGCACGGCCGCGCCCGCCGTACCCGACCGAGCGCGGTCTGTGGGATGCGCCGACCGTGGTCAACAACGTGGAGACGCTCTCGGCCGTCCCCTGGATCGTCAGCCGTGGCGGAGCTGCCTACGCCCGGCGCGGCACGCCGGCCGAGACCGGGACCAAGCTGGTCTGCCTGTCGGAGCGGTTCGCGCGGCCCGGCGCGTACGAGGTCGAACTCGGCACGCCGGTGCGGCGGATCGTCACCGAGCTGGGCGGTGGTCTCAAAGACGGTGCCGAGCTGACGGTTGTTCAGGTCGGCGGGCCGCTCGGCGGCTTCCTGGCCGCTGACGCGCTGGATGTGCCGCTGACCGAAACCGCCCTCGCGGCTCGAGGCGCTGCGCTCGGCCACGCCGGACTGGTCGCGTTCGACCAGCGCGTGGCGCCGGAGGATGTGCTGCGGCACATCTGGGGATTCGCCGAGGCCGAGAGCTGCGGCGCGTGCTCGCCCTGCCGTGTCGGTTCGCGCCGGGGACTGGAGATGGCATCCGCCGGTGTGCCGCCGGGAGAGGAGTACGGGCGCCTGCTGCACGTCCTGGCCGAGGCGAGCCTGTGCGCCTTCGGACGTCGGATCCCGCCCGCGGTACGGAGTCTCGCCCGCGCTTACGGAGACCGGATGGCGGGGTGGGCGCAGTGATCGGAGTCGAGGTCGACGGCTCGGCCGTCACTGTGCCGGATGGTGCTTCGCTGCTGATGGCGGTGCGTGCGGCGGGGATCGAGCTGCCCACGCTGTGCTACGACGACCGGTTCAGCCCCGCTGGATCCTGCCGTGCGTGTCTGGTGCGGGCCGACGGGAAGGTCATCGCGTCGTGTGTCACTCCGGCCGTCGCGGGGGCCGCGGTCGAGACGGCCGCCGACGACTTGCGGGCGCTGCGGCGTGAGGCGGTGGAGGTCATCGTCTCCGCCTTGCCGCCCCGTGCTCTTGACGCCCTGGACGCCGAGGGCAGTGAACTGGCGCGCGTCTGCCGGTCGCTGGGTATCGGGTCCGAGGTGGCCCAGGGCGCCGGGGGCGGAGGCCGTGACGACTCCCATCCGTATGTGCATCTCGACCGGGACCTGTGCATCGCCTGTGGGCGGTGCGTTCGGATGTGCGCCGAGGTGCAGGGCACCTTCGCGCTCACCCTGGTGGGCCGGGGCGCCGACACCGTGGTCGCGCCCGGCACCGGTGGCCCGTGGGCCGAGTCCGACTGCGTGGCCTGCGGGGGCTGTGTGGACACCTGCCCCACGGGGGCGATCACCGAGCCCGCCCCCGGGCGCGGGCTGACCTCCGCCCACCGCCCGGATGCCGCCGTGACCCGTACCACCTGCGGCTACTGCGGCGTCGGCTGCTCGCTGGACGTCGTCACCCGGGACGGCGAGATCGCCGCGGTGCTGCCGGACCGGGACGGCCCGGTCAACCGCGGACACGCGTGCGTCAAGGGCCGGTTCGCGCGCGGCTACCTCCGCTCACCGGAACGTCTGACCCGTCCTCTGCTGCGGCGGGACGGGCGCCTTGAACCGGTGAGCTGGGCGCAGGCCCTCGACCACATCGCACGGGGTCTGCGGGCGGCGATCGCGGAGGGCGGCCCGGAGGCGGTGGCCGCGATCTCCTCCGCACGCGCCACCAACGAGGAGAACTACCTGTTCCAGAAGTTCATGCGCCTCGCGATCGGCACCAACAGCATCGACAACTGCTCTCGGCTGTGCCACTCCCCGTCCGCGTCCGGACTGACCGCCTCCTTCGGCCTGGCCGGCGGCACGGACACCTTCGATGACGTGGAGCGGGCCGACTGCCTGCTGGTGGTCGGCGCCAACCCCATCGAGGCCCACCCGGTCGTCGGCGCACGGCTGCTCCACCGCGTTCTGCGCGGTACGCGGCTGATCGTCGCCGATCCACGCGCGGTCGGACTCGCACTGCACGCCGATGTCCATCTGCGGCCACGCCCCGGCACCAACGTCGCCCTCTGCCATGGAATCGCCCACGTCATGCTGTCCGAGGGCCTGGTGGACGAGGCGTTCCTGCGCGAGCGGGCCGGCGGGCTGCCCGAACTCACCGCTCTGCTCGCCGACTACCCGCCCGAGCGCGTGGCGGACATCACCGGCGTGCCCGCCGAAGACATGGTCAAAGCCGCCCGGCTCTACGGAAGGGCCGAACGCCCGGCCATCGTCTACGGCCTCGGCGTCACCGAGCATCTGCACGGCACCGACGGCGTCCGCTCCCTGGCCAACCTGGCAATCCTGCGCGGAGCGGTCGGCACCGACCGCGGCTGCGGCGTCAACCCCCTGCGCGGACAGAACAACGTCCAAGGGGCCTCCGACATGGGCGCACTGCCCGACACCCTGCCCGGGTACGGAAAGGTCACCGACCCCGCGGTACGGGCCCGCGCCGAGGCCGTCTGGGGCGTGCCGGTACCCGCCCGCCCAGGGCTGCGCATCCCCGAGATGTTCGCGGCGGCGCGGGCCGGAGACCTGCGGGCGCTGTGGGTCATCGGCGAGGACGTGTGCGCCACCGACCCCGACAGCAACCGGGTGGCCGAGGCCCTGGACGCCTGCCCTCTGGTCATCTGCAACGAGCTGTTCCTGTCCGAGACCGCCCGCCGTGCCGACGTCGTCCTGCCCGCAACATCCTGGCTGGAGAAGGACGGCACCTTCGTCAACTTCGACCGTCGATTCCAGCGGGTGCGCCCCGCGGTGCGGCCACCGGGCGAGGCCCGCAGCGACTTCGAGGCCCTGCACGCGGTCGCCTCCGCCCTGGGCGTCGACCTCGGCTGCCCCACCCCGGCCGACGCGCTCGCCGAGTGCGCACGCATCACCCCCGTCTTCGCCGGACTCTCGCACCAGCGCCTGGACCGTGAGGGCGCGATCCCGTGGCCCTGCCGGGACCCCGATCGCCCTGGCGAGGCCACGCTCTACCGCGACCGGTTCGCCACCGCCGACGGGCGGGCCCACCTGGCCGCCGTCCCGTATCTCCCACCCGGCGAACAGCCCGACGACGACTACCCGATGATCCTGGTCACCGGGCGACGCTGGGCCCACTACAACTCCGGCAGCATGACCCGGCGCGGCGACAACCTCCGCCTGGACCCGGAGGACTTCCTCGACCTTCACCCCTCCGACGCCGCCCGGTACAAGCTGACCGACGGCGAACCGGTCACCGTGGAAAGCCGCCACGGCCGCGCCCGGCTCACTGCCCGGATCGGCGGCTACACAGCCCCTGGCCAGGTCTTCTGCTCCTTCCACTTCCCGGCCAGCGGGGTCAACCGCCTCACCTCCGAACACGCGGACACGGCAACGTCCTGCCCCGAATACAAGGTCACAGCCGTACGGGTCGCCCCGCGCCGCGCTCAAAGTGCCTGATCCTGATGCCTCCCGAAGCGGTGTCGTAAGCCGCAGCCTCCTGGCGTGGCCGGAGGCGTGGCCGGAGTTGTCGGCGGTCGACGGGCTCGGGCCCGGCCTGCGGTGGCCGGTCGGCGACGATGACCATGGGCGCAAGAGGTGTCGCCTCCCCGCCTGCCCATCAGCTGCGCCCGTCCTGCCGACCGGGAGGGGAAGTTGAGGCATCTGGCTGCTGACGGCCCTGGTAGACGTCGGGTATGCCGTCTGCATCCGTGTCCAGGTTCTCTTCCTCGGACAGACGCCGGTACACCCTGTTACGGCGGCGCAGAAGCACCGCCGCAAGCACGGCTGAGACCAGGGAGCCGATCAGGACGGCGGCCTTGACGTGCTCGCCGGTGGCAGTGCCGGGGAAGGCAAGTTCCCCGATGAGCAGGGCGACCGTGAATCCCATGCCTGCCAAGGTGGCCAGCCCGAATACGTCGGCCCAGGCCAGCTCGGGATTGAGCTGGGCCCGGGTGAAGCGGGCAGCCAGGAAGGTGCCGGCGAAGATACCCAACGCTTTCCCGGCGACCAGGCCGATGACCACGCCCAGCGGCTCCGGGGAGGTGAAGACCTGGCCCAGGGCGTCGCCGGAGACGCTGACGCCGGCGGCGAAGAGGGCGAACAGCGGCACGGCGACACCTGCGGACAGCGGCCG
This sequence comes from Streptomyces sp. HSS9-12, assembly GCF_054963655.1. Classification (NCBI taxonomy): domain Bacteria; kingdom Bacillati; phylum Actinomycetota; class Actinomycetes; order Kitasatosporales; family Streptomycetaceae; genus Streptomyces; species Streptomyces sp. HSS9-12. The sequence goes on from NZ_JBUEGC010000008.1 coordinate 63,249, forward strand.
CAGCACGTGCTCGGTCCGCTCAGCCGGCGACTCGCTCTCCCCCTCGTCCCTGGCGGTGCGCAGCAGCAGGGCCATCGCGACGCCGGCGACCGTGGCGTGCACGCCGCCGTTGTACATCAGCGCCCAGATGGCGATGCCGAGCGGCACGTACCACCACCAGCCCCGCACCCGGAACCTCTGCAGGAGGTAGAAGACGACCAGTCCCGCCAAGGCCCCCAGCAACGCGAACAGGTTGAGGTCGGAGGTGAAGAAGACGGCGATGACGAGGATGGCGCCGAGATCGTCGACCACTGCCAAGGTCAGCAGGAAGGCCCGCAGGGCCGTCGGCAGGTGGGTGGAGATCACGGCCAGGACCGCGAGGGCGAAGGCGATGTCGGTCGCCATCGGCACCGCCCATCCCCTCATGCTGCCGCCTGCGACACCGACGGTCAGGGCGTAGAGGGCGGCGGGGACGACCATGCCGCAGATGGCCGCGATCATGGGCAGTGCGGCGGTCGCGGGTTTGCGGAGCTCGCCGATGACCAGTTCGCGTTTGAGTTCGATTCCGGCGACCAGGAAGAACACCGTCAGCAGCCCGTCGGCGGTCCAGTGCCCGACGCTCAGGTCCAGGCCGAGGGCCGCGATACCGAAGTGGAAGTCCCGTACCGTCTCGTAGCTGCCGCTCCACGGGCTGTTGGCCCAAACCAGCGCCACCACGGCCGCGGCCAGGAGCACCAGGCCACCGACCGTCTCCGTCCGCAGGGCCCCGGCAACAGCCTGCCGCTCGGGAAGCGGAAGAAGACCAAGAAACGGCGGACGGGAACGCGGGGCGGCAGCCATGATGCGGTGAACCTCCGGGACCTCGGCAACGGGCCACTACGGCCCCTCAAAGACGCCGACCAGACTTCCCGGCACACCCCGCGCCATCCCCTGACGCGTTCCATACACCCTACCGGCAGCCCAGCCCAGCCCAAACCCGGCCCAGCAAACGGCCGGCGGATCACGGCCGAGACGGTTCATCGCTCTGCGTCACCGTCAGCGTCCTCGCCGGCCTGGGCGAGCATTCATCCTGACCACAGCCGAGAAGGCGATCCGGAGCTGAGTCTGATTGATTGCCATCGGCACATTGGCAGGACGGCTTCAGGAACAGGCACTCATCAGCCCGCCGGCGACGCGCCTTCGGGGAGGTTGGCAGGAGGCCACCAGAGCGGCGGGGCCGTGCGGTGAGGATCAGCACGCCTGGTCCGGTCAGCGCAGCCGGCGCAGGTAGGGGTCGTGTGATTGGCGGGGAAGCAGCCGTACCCGGACATCGAGGGCGGTGACGCCGTCCGGCCGTGCCACAACCGGGTTCAGTTCGGCTTCCGCGAGCTGCGGCAGGTCGCATGCCATCCGGGAGAGCCTCAGCAGCAGCTGTTCGAGCTTTTCCAGGTCAGCGGGCGCCTCGCCGCGATAGCCGAAGAGCAGCGGCGCACAGCGCGGGGAGGTGATCAGGGCATCGACGTCCCGGTCGGTGAGCGGCGCCAGCCGGGCGGCGTGATCGGCGAGGAGTTCGGTGGCGGTGCCGCCGAGCCCGAACAGCACCAGCGGGCCGAACACCTCGTCCTGGACCACCCCGGCGACCAGTTCCGGACCGCGCTGGGCCATGGGCTGGACGACCACCCCGGAAAGCCGGTCGCCGAAACGGGTCACCAGGTCCCGGTGAGCGGCCCGCACCTGCGACTCGCCTTGGAGATCGAGGTGAACCGCGTGCTGTTCGCTCTTGTGCAGCAGGCCGGGCCAATGGGCCTTGAGGACCACGCGTCCGTCGGCTCCGGCGAGCCGGGCCGCCGTCACGACGGCGGCGTCCTCGTCCTCGGCCCAGGCCCAGGGCAGTTGTGGAATGCGGTAGCAGCCGAGAAGGTCGGCGCAGGTGCGCGGTTCGAGCCAGCCGCCTTCGGGATGCTCGGCAAGGTAATGGGCGACGATGGCCGCGGCACCCCGGGGGTCGACGCCGCGCAGTTCCGGCACGGTGCCGGGTGGCTGGGCACGCCACCGCCCGTGGGCGGCAGCGTTCGCCAGGGCGCGGGCCGCGGCCTGCGGGTCGGAGTACGACGGTACGGCCCCGTCCTCGGCGGGCAGCAGTTCCACCCCCGAGGGCTGGCCCAGCAGGACGGCCGCGACCGTCCGGGACCGTGGACCGGCAGCCCAGGTGAGGGCTCGGCTGAGACGGTCACCGGTCGCCGACGCGAGTGCGGTGGGAACCAGCACCACCAGGACGGCGTCGATGGGACCGGCCCGCGAGTCTCCGTCCCTCTCCGGCCCCCGGCCGGGGGCATCACCTCCCGCGAGCAGGTTCACACACGCCCTTAGTTGCTCCTCGGAGACGGCAGCGGTGGTGTCGACGGGGTTGTCCGCACCGGCTCCAGCGGGCAGCAGCTTCAGCAACTCCGCCGCAAGATCTTCGCCGAGTGGAGGGACGGTCAGGCCGGCCTCGGAGCATGCGTCGGCGGCCAGTACACCGGCGCCACCCGCGTTGCTGACGACCGCAACGGAACGACCGGCCGGCAACGGCTGGGAGTGCAGCAGAGCGGCCGTGTCGAGGAGTTCGCCGATGGAGCGGGTGGCGATGATCCCGGCCTGGGTGAAGAGCGCCTGGCGGGTCATGGTGGGCGTGGCGGCGGCTGCCGTGTGCGAGGCGGCGGCGCGGCGGCCCGCCTCCGAGCGGCCGGCGTCGACGGTCAGGACCGGTATCCGCCGGGCGACGCGCCGGGCGGTACGGGAGAACGCCCGGGGATTGCCGAACGACTCCAGATGCAGCAGCGCCAGATCGGTCACCCCGTCGCTCTCCCACCACTGCACCATGTCATTGCCGCTGACGTCGTACTTGTCGCCCAGGGACACGAAGGTGGACACGCCGATTCCCAGGCGCGACAGTCCGTCGAGGAGGGCGATTCCGACGCCGCCGGACTGCACGGCGACTCCCGCCGTGCCGGACAGCGGCCGCCCTGCGGCGAAGGTGGCGTCCATGCGTACTGCCGGTTCGGTGTTGGCGATGCCGAGGCAGTTGGGGCCGACCAGGCGCATCCCGTACTGGCGACAGGTCGCCAGCAGGTCCGCTCCCTGGCGGGCGTCCAGCCCGGAGGTCACCACCAGCAGTGCCCGTACGCCTCGTTGCCCGCACTCCTGGGCCACCTGAGGCACGGCCGGCGGAGGGACGGCGAGAACGGCCAGGTCTGGCACGGGTGACACGTCGGCGATGGAGAGATGGCAGGGCTCTCGCTCGATGGCGTGGGCATGGGGGTTCACGGCGCGCAGGAGGCCGGTGAACCCTCCCGTACGGAGGTTCCGCAGGATCGCCCGGCCGACGGAGCCTTGCCTGCGGCCCGCGCCGACCACGGCCACACAGTGCGGGCGAAGCAGCGGACGCAGGCTGGCCACGTCGGCGCTGCTGCCCCGGGTGTCCACCGCAGACAGGTAGTGCTCGTCCCCGGTGAGCAGAACCGTGCAGTGGACCTCGGGGCCCTCGAGGCGGCGGGTGACGCTCAGACCGAGGTCGGAGAAGACCTTGAGCACTGCGTAATTCTCGGCCAGTGCGTCAGCGGTGAAGGCGCTGATGCCGTCCTCGCGGGCAGCGTCGACCAGGTGTTCCAGGAGGAGGGTGCCGACGCCACGGTGATGCCAGCCCTCGGCCACGGCGAGCGCGACATCGGCGGTACCCGCCTCATGCCCGCGCGGTGCAACCGGTCCCGCGTCGTATTCGGCGAGGCCGACGATCTGGTCGCCTGCCTCGGCCAGCAAGGCCCGGTATCCGGCCCGGTCCGGGGCGCACATGCGGTCGGCTGCCTGCTGCGCCGAGCGGCGGCTCACCGAGAAGAACCGCATCCGGAGGTGCTCCGGCGACATCTTCTCGTACAGTCGCAGCACGGCAGCCTCATCGCCCGGCGTGGCGTTCCGTATCCGTACCGTCGTGCCATCCGCGAGCAGCGCGTGTACTGGCCGTTCCGCCATCTTGACCTCTCGTCTCCAGCGCGGCGCCACATCCAGGATCGACCGGATTCCTGTTCGCTTTCAGGGCGAGTCAGGGCATGTCACGGTGCAGGCTCGGCGGAGCACCCGCGATGTCCGTCGTGCGTCCGAGCCGCCGTTCGGCATCTCGCGAGCCTCCCGGAGGCCTACGGAGAGCAGGCACAACGGTCCGTCGTCGCGGTCGGAGCGATGTCCGTCCGAGGACAGCTCCACCCGGTCGAGATCCTTTCCGCGTTGCCATCAGGGCTCGATGCTGAGCACGTCCTCCACCGGGCGCCGTGGTGTCGCGGTGCCCGCAGGGCCGTACCCAAGGCGCAAGACCATCTGCACGTATCCCATCGCCGACTGCGGATCGCGGACGGCCCAGCGAAGCTCGGGCCATTCCAGGGCGTGGGATGTGAGGGAGGTGGCCAGCCCGTCCGCGGTGGCCTGCAGTAGAACGCGCTCCAAGGCCTGGCCCGCTCGCAACCAGTCATGTGGCTGGTCGTCGGGGGTGCCCAAGAGGGCCAACTGGGGCCTTGTCTCGAAGGTGGCCGTATCGCGGCCGGGTACGGCGCGCCTGCCTGCGAAGTCGCGTACCGGGGCCTTGCCGTCCCGTTTGCGGGGGCCGAAAGCGTACTCGGGGATTCCCTCCGTCGCCGTCTCGGATGTCCCGGTGCCGGCATGTGTCCAGCGGTACAGCTCATTGGAGCTTTCGGGGTCCAGGGCGTCGCGCCCCTCGGCGTCGTGGACGAGGTCCAGCAGCGACTGCACATGCCAGGCAGCGGGGAAGACCAACCGCGCTCCTTCCAGACGGGCAGCGCCACACAGTGCATCGCGTACGGCTTCGGGTATCCGCTCCTCGGTGAACGGGTGGCGGCTGGTGTGGCGGCGGTGGATCGCCCCGTACAGGGGGATGAGGTCGCCCTCGAGGTGCACGGGCTCGGTCAGTCGCACCGTCGCGAGCAGCTGCGGGTCCCCACGTTCGGGCAGCAGCCGGGTTTCCGCCTCCCACCCCGCATGGGCGGCGGCGACACGCAGATTGAACAACGCCGCGCCACCGCCGATGTGCAGGCCCCGTGTCGTGGGGTCGGTGTGCGGCATGGCACGCTCAAGGTCGGCCCTGAGTTGGAAGGTCTCACTACCGCGGGAGAAGCGGAACGTCCACGGCTGGGCGTTGTGCATGGACGGGGCGGCCGTAGCGTCTTTGACGAGGGCCGTGATGGTCTGCGAATCGAGAGGTGGCACCGGCACGGCCCCCTTCGGGGAGCGGGTGGCCGCCTGCGGCGGCGGGTCGGTTTCCACGATAGGCCGGGGGACAGGCTGAGGCCTGCTGGGCCTCCAGCGGCTTGCACCAAGCTGGTCTTCTCGCCGTTCCTGGAGTCCCCACCACCTGGGCAAGGCGGTGCCGCTACATGCGTCAGGGCCTGCGGCCGGGTTCGAGGGAAAATGTGCCCGGTCAGTTCTGTGCAGAGCCCTTACCCGGGTCGGTCACGGTGGGCGAGCTGATGACATCGCCGGGGGCGGCCTGGATCGTACGCGGGGCGGTCTGGTCGGCCTTGGCCTGATCGCTGCCGGACTTCATGGCTCCGGCCTCGCTCTTGAGGATCCGGGCCGCCTTGCCCGCGGAGCGGGCCAGTTCGGGGAGTTTCCTGGCGCCGATCAGGACGATGACAACGATGAGCAGGAGGGCGAGTTCGCTGAGGCCGAACATCGGGCAGGACTCCTCCAGCAGGAGACGGGGGCGCCGAACTGGGCCCCGGGGGCGACGCCGCGAATCTACAGCACTGTAGAAGTCACGGGCTAGGGTGCCTTCGTGGTGGCTGGCTACGATGAACCGCCGGCCGCGGGGCGGCAGGGCGTGCCGTCACTGGAGGGAGACGGGGTGAGGGACCAGAGGCGTGTGCGGCGGCGTGGCCAGGGTGAGCTGGAGGCGGAGGTGCTGGCGGCGCTGGGGGCGGCACCGGAGCCGGCGAGTGCGGCGTGGGTGCAGGAACGGCTCGGCGGCTCCCTTGCCTACACCACGGTGATCACCATCCTGACGCGGCTGCTGGCCAAGGGCGCGGTGATGCGGGAGAAAGCGGGCCGGTCGTTCGTGTGGATCCCGGCTGCTGATGAGGCGGGGCTGGCAGCGTTGCGGATGCGGCGTGTGCTGGATGGGGAGAGCGACAGGGAGGCGGTGCTGGCCCGGTTCGTGACGGCGCTGCCGCCGGGGGATGAGCGGCTGCTGCGGGAGCTGCTGGAGCGGGCCAAGGAGCCGGAGGACTAACGGGCCATGGGGGTCTTCGTCTTCCTGCCGCTGGTGCTGCCGTTGACGGCGTGGCCGGTAGCGCGGCTGGCCGAGCAGCATCTGCATCCGCGAACCGCGACGTTGCTGTTGTCCGTGGTGGCCGGGGTGCTGGCGGTGTGCAGCACGGTGTGCCTGGCCTTGTTGATGGTGGTGGGCACCGCGCAACTGCCTGGGAATCCGCTGCCGGATGGCTGGTCGGATGAGGAGGTGCGCGAGGCGGTGCCGTACGACGAGGTCGCGGGCCAGGCCGCCATCCCAGCCCTGCTCGCCGTGCTCGCGGCGTGTTCGAGGACGTTGTGGCGGCATCACCGGGTGCGGCGCCGGGTCGGACGGGCACTGGTGGGCCTGCCCGATACGCCAGTGGCGGTGCTGCCTGACGAGGTGCCGTACGCCTACGCGCTGCCCGGCAGGCGGGGGAGGGTGGTGGTGTCCACAGCGATGCTGTCCTGCCTGGAAGGGGCGGAGCGGCGGGCGCTGTTCGCCCACGAGCGGGCCCATCTCGCATGCCGGCACCACCGCTTGTTGCTGCTGGTGCAGTTGGCGGCGCGGGCGAACCCGTTCTTGCGCCCGCTGCGCACTGCGGTGGCCTACACCGTCGAGCGGTGGGCGGACGAGGCGGCGGCCGGCATGATCGGCAGTCGGCGGGTGATGGCCCGGGCGGTCGGTAAGGCCGCGCTGGTCTCCAGCGGCGCCCCGGCGGCGACGCTGGCCCATTTCGCGGCTCCGGGGCCGGTGCCGCGCCGGGTGGCGGCCCTGCTGGGCCCGGCGCCCGCTGCTCGCACGTGGCCATCGGCCTTCACCACGGTGGGGCTTGCGGCTTGGACCGCTGCGGCGGGAACGATGTTCTCGGCGCTGTCGTCGGCGAACTCGGCGGTCACGCTGTTCTTTGTGCTGAAGGCGGCCACACCACTGTGACCCGAGCGCCTGGGGCGGGCGGGTGCATCCGGCACACCCCAGGCGGGAGAGGGGGCGGGGTCTACAGGTCGAACTCGTGCGGTGGCAGGTCGAGTGCGTAGCAGGCCTCGCGGACGACGGCCTGCTCGGTTTTGTCGAAGTCTCCGTCTGCGCCGCCGATGACGATGCCGATCTGGATGACGGCGCGGGCCTCGGCGGGCTTCTTTTTAGCCTTGGCGATTTCCTGCAGGATGCCGACCTTGCCGAAGTCGAAGTCGGCGGTCAGCTTGGCGAGGTTGTCCTCGAAGCGGCGCCGGAGGTCTTCGGCGGGGAAGTTCTGCAGCACCTCGTTGGTGGAGATGAGCTGGGCGACCCGCTGCCGCTCGGACGGGTCGATGCTGCCGTCGGCGGCGGCCACCAGCGCGCACATCGCCATGCTGGCGTCGCGGAACGCGCCGCTTTTCAGGTCGTTCTTCTTGGCCACGAGCTGCGTTTGCATCGTGGCGGCGGACTCTTTGATGCGGTCCCACAGGGCCATGTTCACTCCGGGTCTCGGCAGGAGGCCCGGGCCTGTCGGCCCGGTCCTCCGCAGCTGTGCAGAAGTCAGTGGGGTGTGCTCAAGGGCTCAGCCCTCGTCCTCCTCCTCGCCTTCGAAGAAGTCGCCGACCTCATCGACGACTTCGGCGGCCACCAGCCCGCCGGCGACTCCGACGGCGAGGCCGGCCGCACCTGCGGCGATGGCGGTGCCCATGCCGGGTCCGGAGCGGTGGTGGCCGCCATGGTGGTCGTCGTGGCCATGGGATCCGCCATAGTGGCCGTGGCCCGCGTACGGATCGCCGTGTCCGTAGGAGCCGTGCGCCCGGTGGGCCGCGTGGTGCTCGACCAGCTGGCGGACCCAGCCGTCGACCACTGCGTTCCAGTCCTGGTGTCCGACGCCGTCGTGGGAGACGGTGAAGCGGGTGAGCGCGTCGTGGCCGGAGGAGAAGAAGCCGCCGCGCTTGTCGGCCTCCAGTACCACCTCCATGCCGCCGGGATTGGCGAGGAAGGTCACCTCGATCTCGTTGACCTGGTGCGCATACCGCGGCGACGGGGAGAGCTCGATCTCCTGGTAGAAGGGCAGCTGCTGGCCGGTGCCGCCGATGCGGCCCAGTTCGAGGTCGGCGGACTTGAAGCCGAACCCCAGCTGCCCGAAGGCCTCCAGGATTGCCTCCTGGACCTGCAGCGGGCGCACCGCCAGCGGATCGAGGTCGCCCTTGTCCTTCGCGCCGGCCACCGCCAGTTCGGTGCGCACACCGAGCACGATGCCCAGCGGCTGACCGTACAGCTCGGTGACCGGGGTCTCCCACGGCAGCATGACGCTGAACGGGACACTGCGCTGCTCGTTCTCGGCGAGGCGGAAGCCACCGACGACGGTGAACCGGTCGAAGACGACGGCGCCGTGGCTTTCCCCGCCCTCGTGCTCAGCCTCGACGTGAGCGACGAGTTCGAGGGTGATGTGCTCGATGTCGAAGTCGGCGTTGCCGCCCTTGAGGTGGACCTGGCCTGTCAGGCTGCCGCCGGGCAGGGCCGCGCCCGGGTCGAGGACCGTGTCCACCGTGGGCCCGCCCACACCGAGCGAGCCAAGCAGCCGTTTGAACACCATCGGGCGTTCACTCCTTCATGTACGTGTATCCGAGTGCGCGTTGCTGCGTGCAGCAGAACCGCGCCAGTTGTGGTTACTTGGCCGCGTCCAGCGCGGCCAGGGCCTGGGCCCAGCGGACGTACTTCAGCTCGGCCAGGTCTGCGACCGTGGTGACGCCGAACGCCTCCTTGAGCAGCTCGCCGTCACGGTCGGAGACTCCCTTCAGCGCGGCAATCGGGGCAGCCAGGACCTCCGGCAGCGGCTTGTCGGCCCACGCCTTGTCCAGCACCTTCTCCAGGTCAATCGAAGCCATCTGTGCCCTCCCAGGGTTGTAAGTGCGTAACGGTGCGCGCTGCGCTGCCCGGCCGGCGTATTCGGCCGCCTGGCTTCCAGGACGGTCCGAACGAGGCGGACGCGAGGCGAGGATGCAGGCTGCCATGACGCACCGTGAGGAACCGGTTCGGCCGGCGGCGCGTTGGCCCATCGCCGGTCACATCGGCCTCTCGATCACCGTTCATCGTGCCGCGCCCTCCCGGCGGGATGTTCCCCGAACGAACGGCGGCCGGGAACATACGGCCGCCCCTCGCGCTGCTCTACAAACATGTAGAAGCATAGGCGCGGCGCCCCCCACCGGGGTCACATCCCGGCGCTCGGTAGGGGAATGTCCGAAAAGACGCGCCCAACCGAGTTGGTGAAGGCCACTCGACGAGCGCGCTTTACATATTCTTTACCATGGAGTCGGGGAGACTTCCCTTCCCTGCGAGCACGTATGAGGACCTGTCCGGTCCTCCAAGATGAAGGAGCAGCAGGCCCGCAATGGGTGAACCTGTCAGTACCACCCGTGTCATAACCCGCCAGCCGCTGAGTCACGAGACGGGGTTGGCGCGGTGACCGAAATCCTGCTGCTTCTCCTGGCTTTGTCGCTCACCCTGGCATGCGCGGTCTTCGTGGCTGTGGAGTTCTCCCTGACCACGGTCGAACGCGGTGAACTGGAACGCGCCGCCCAAGCCGGCGAGCGCGGTGCAGACAGCGCGCTGAAGGCGGTCCGCCGGCTGACCTTCCAGCTCTCCGGCGCCCAGCTGGGCATCACCGTGACCTCACTGGTGATCGGCATGCTCGCCGAACCCTCACTGGCGGCGCTGCTGAAGGACCCGCTGCAAGCCATCGGCCTGGGCTCGGCCGCGCTCTCGGCGGCCACCGTGCTCGGGGTCGCGGTCTCCACCGTCATGCTCATGGTGGTCGGGGAACTGGTGCCGAAGAACTGGGCCATCTCGCACCCGTTGGCCGTTGCCAAGGTGGTGGCGGGCCCCCAGCGCGGCTTCACCGCCGCCTTCACTCCGTTCATCCGGCATCTGAACAACACCGCCAACCGCTTCGTACGGCGCTTCGGCCTTGAGCCGGCCGAAGAGCTGGCCGGCGCCCGCACCCCGGAGGAGCTCGTGGCGCTCGCCCGGCACTCCGCCGCCCAGGGCGCGATCGAGCAGGACCAGGCCGAGCTGTTCGTGCGCACCCTGCACCTAAGCGAGCTGACTGCCCAGAACGTCATGACCCCGCGCGTGGACGTGCAAGCTCTCGAAGCTCACGCCACGGCCGCGGATACCGCCAACCTCACCTACGCCACAGGACTTTCCCGCTTCCCGGTCTACCGCGACAGCCTGGACGAGGTGATCGGCACCGTCCACATCCGCGACGTCCTGGCGCTGGCGGAGGACAAGCGCCCCACCACCCCCGTCACCGACCTGACCACCCCGCCGCTGCGGGTGCCCGACAGCCTGCCCGTCGACACCCTGCTGCAGCGCCTGCGTGCCGAACGCACCATGGCCGTGGTCATCGACGAGTACGGCGGCACAGCCGGGGTGGCGACCGTGGAGGACATCGTCGAAGAGGTGATCGGCGAGGTCCGAGACGAACACGACCCGCTCGAAGCCCCTGATCTGCTGCCCGCACCCGCGGCCGACGACGGCCGCGCCAGCTGGGAGGCCGACGGCAGCATCCGCCTCGACCAGCTCGAGACCATCGGCCTAGCCGCCCCGGAGGGACCCTACGAGACCCTGGCCGGTCTGATCGCCACCCGCCTGGAACGGATCCCGGAGGAGGGCGACACCGTGCACCTCGACGGCTGGGCCCTCACCGTCCTTGACGTCGACCACCACCGCGCAGACCGGGTCAGCCTCACCGCCCCCATGGCTGCCCCGGCTGAGCAGGAGGACGCCCGATGACCACCGTGCAGCTGATCATCGGCGCACTGACCCTGCTGACCAATGCCTTCTTCGTCGGCGGAGAGTTCGCCGTGATCTCGGTGCGACGCAGCCAGATCGAACCGAGCGCACAGGCCGGCAACACACGCGCGAAGATCACCCTGTGGGGCATCGAGCACCTGTCCGCCATGCTGGCCACCGCGCAACTCGGCATCACGGTCTCGTCGCTGGTCCTCGGGGCTGTCGCCGAACCGTCCATCGCCCACCTGCTGGAGCCCGCCTTCGAGGCCGTCCACGTCCCGCACGCCCTGGTGCACCCGATCAGCTTCGTCATCGCGCTCACCCTGGCGACCTATCTGCACATGCTCATCGGTGAGATGGTGCCCAAGAACATCGCATTGGCCGCACCGGTGCCGACCGCGCTGCTGCTCGGACCGCCCCTGGTCGCCCTCACCCGAGCCCTGCGCCCGATCGTGTTCGCCATCAACGCCTTCGCCAACGCCCTGCTGCGCCTGCTGAAAGTGGAGCCGAAGGACAGGGTCGAGTCCGTCTTCACCGATGACGAACTCGCCCGTCTCGTCGCCGACTCCAGCCAGGCAGGCCTGCTGGACCCCGCCGATGGCGAACGGCTGCGCGACGCCCTGGAGCTGGGCACCCGCCCGGTCGGCGAGATCCTTGTCCCGCTGAACCGCATGGTTACTGTCGACCACACCATCACCCCGGCCCAGTTGGAGCGAGCGGCCACCTCGGCGGGCTACTCCCGGCTTCCGGTCCTCGGGCCTGGCAGCGTTGTCCTGGGCTACCTGCACATCAAGGATGCCCTCGGCATCACCGAACGCCACAAGCCGTTCCCCCGTAACGCGCTACACGCCGTGACCCGCGTCGAGATCGACACCCCGCTCGACGACACCCTTACCGCGATGCGCGCTGACGGTACACACCTGGCTGCCGTCACCGGCGACAAGGGCACCGTGCTCGGCTTCGTCACCATGGAAGACGTCCTGTCCGAGCTCGTCGGCCCGACGGCTTGAGCCCAGGGGGCGCCTCGCCGGCTTTTGCATGGCACTCCGGGTGGCGCTACTGCCGTATCAGGGCACCGGCACTGCCCGGTGCGGCCCGTCAGGGCTAACGAGGGCTATAGGTCAGGCAGTCCGCCATATCTTCCCGGGGGCCCACAGCGATACCCGGGGCCTGGCATTCGAAGTTGTTGTTGTGTCTGCAATCGGCCATCTTGCAGGCACCGACATGAGCGACAGCGGCTGGATCCCCGCCCTTGCGCGGGGCGGTGAAGTAGGTGTCGCAGTGCGCGTGGCGGGAATCACCGACGGTGATGGCCATCGCATGGCACTCCCGCTCCCGGTTGTACGCGCATGACTCCACCGAGCACTCGTTCACGACGGGCATTTCCATGAGATTCTCCTCGCCTCTCAGCCACCGGGATCTGACATCTGCGGGCCTGCGGCGCTCCTCCGCGGAGGAGTCCGCCAGTACTCAGGGTGACCCGGTTACTCATGGCGATCACAAGCACGGCGGCCGGATGCCACGGAGCTTCACCCGAAGGACGGGAACGACCGGCCCGGGAGCCGCGCCCCTTCCGCGACGATTGCACCGGTCGGCGGCCGGGCAGGGACGTTCGGCCCATGCCATGGCGGCGTCCTGCCAGACCATCGTGGAGACGTACCCGTACAGGAGGTCCGACAGCTCCGCAGGGAGGCTCCGGTGCCCGCCCGAACAGTCGACGACAAGACCGTGACGGCCTTGGTCAAGGACGCTGCGGCCGCCCCGTCCATGCACAACGCGCAGCCGTGGCACTTCCAGTACTTCCGCAACAGCCGCACCTTCCACCTTCGCGCGGATCTCGAACGCGTCATGCCGCACGCCGACCCCGAAGCCCGTGCTCTCCACCTCGGCTGCGGCGCGGCCCTGCTGAACCTGCGCGTGGCCGCGGCCCACGGAGGCTGGCACCCGGCGACGCGGCTGCTCCCCGACCCCTCCGACCCGACACTGCTCGCCACGGTGCAGCTCACCGGCCTCGCGAGCCCAGAGAGCAGTCTCGGCCGGCTGCACCCGGCGGTGCACAGTCGGCACACCAGCCGCTATCCGTTCGCGGAAACAGGGATACCCACCGATGTGCAGAACGCCCTTCGCGGTGCCGCCTATCTGGAAGGAGCACAGCTGGAGTTCCCCACCCCCTGGCATCTGCGGTGGATGACCGAGCTGTCCCAGGAGGGCGAGGCGCGCAACCTTTTCGACCGTGGCAACTACGAGGACTTGCTCCGTTGGACCCGCATCGGCGTGGTCGAGACAGCCTCGGCACCGGACGGGGTACCCGAGTACGCCTTCGGGCCCCGGAAGCGCGGCGGAAAGGCCCCCATGCGCGATTTCGCCGGCCGTCGAGCGGTGGCCGATCGCGGTGCCGCCGAGTTCGAGAGCTCCCCTCAGCTGGCCTTGCTGTGCACGGCCCGCGACCGGCCGGAAGACTGGCTGCGTGCGGGGCAGGCAATGGAGCGCGTCCTGCTGACAGCAACGCTCAAGGACCTGTCCAGCTCGTTCGTCTCCCAAGCGCTCGAATGGCCTGATCTGCGCTGGCCACTGCGCGACCCGATGTCCGCCGGGGTGGGCTACGTGCAAATGGTGCTGCGTCTCGGATACGGTCCGCGGGGCCCCGGAACACCCCGCCGCCCTGTGCGCGACGTGCTCGACATCGAGCCGTAGCCAATTCCTCGGCGGCCCTTACGAAGCCAGGGCTCTCCACGGCCGTCACGGTCCGCGCCGCCGGTCAGCCGGCCGCCCGGTAGTACCCAGCAGGGTCTTCCGGAGAGCCGTCATGGCCGGGGAAAGAGCTGTTTCAGGCGTGCCTGGATCAGCGGCAAGGCCAACGGTGGGTACCTCGTAGTGGCCTGCCGCCTCTACGCCGCCTGCGGCCGGGTCACCCTCGCGGGACGATGGCCACCGGGCAGTGGGCATGGTGCAGCACGGCGTGCGTAACGCGGCCGAGTGGTAGGCCCACCGCATGCGTGGGCCTGCGGGCGCCCATGACGAGGAGATCGGCATGGGAGGACGCCTCGACCAGGGCTCCGGCCGGTGAGGGAACCTTCACGACGTCCCCGGTCACCGTGACGTCCGGGTACTCCTCACGAACGGAATCGATGAGGCGCGTGCTTGCCGTGGCCTCTGCCTCCGCGACCGTACGCACGGATTCGACCACGGGGACCATGCTTTCGGCGTATTGGAAGACCGTCCACGCGCTCAGCAGGCGCAATGACGCCTTCCTTCGCCTGGCTGTATCGGCCGCGAAGCGGACCGCGTCAAGATCCGCTTCGTCCTTGACCCCGACCACGACGCTTCCTGTCGGCCGCCGGTCGGTACCCCGTACCACGACCACCGGTGTACTGGCACGGCTCGCCACCTTCAGCCCCACCGAGCCCACCAGAAGTGCGGAGAATCCGCCGAGGCCCCGGCTGCCGACGACGATCGTCCCATCCTCCCCGGCCGCCCGCAGCAGAGCCGCCGGGGCCGGGTCCCGGCTGATCGTGGTGCTGACCTGCAGGCCGGGCACCTGATGGGAGACATGCTCCGCCGCCTCGTCCACCAGCCTGCGCGCCTTCTCGAGAATGGGCTCGACGGCAGCGGCGGGCAGATGGACCGGCCAGGCGTCGATCTCAGTGGCGTGCACGATGCGGAGGGGTTGGTTTCGGACAGCGGCCTCCTCAGCCGCCCACACCACCGCTTGCTCGGCCTCGGCCGAGCCATCCGTGCCCACCACCACCGGCCCCTCCGACCGAATGTTGACGGTGCGTGTCTCCATGAAAGCTCCTCGGAGTTACCGCATACACCGCGCAGCGGACAGCGTCTGATGCTCGCCTCCTACTCGTCCCACGTGCATGACGTCTCGTGCACTGGCCACTGCCGCCTCGGGCTCTGCTCCTTCGTACAGCGTGCCCTCGATGTCCATTTCATTGTCGTAACGGTCCACTCGCATCTGGGACCGCGGGCCCGTCCCCGTCATCGCGGGGAGAAAAACCACCGGACCACGCCGGTGGCCGCCTCGGTCCGCTGCAGGTTGCGGCCACAGGAGTCACAGTGGAAGGGGTAGCAGCCACCCCGCGGCAGGGCCCGAGCATGCGCACGGCCGTTCCCGGCACGCCGCCCACCTCTTCGAGGAACGCGGCACGCTCGAGGCGGTGACCGAGCCGGCTCGGAACTGGTTCAACCGTCTTACCGTCTTGCGCAGACGCAGGCCTCGCCGACCTGTGCCGCCTGGGTCGAGCAGATCCCGACGGCCCGGCGGGCGGACCTGCCGCGATGGAACCGTGGGAAACCGACGGTGAGGAGGGATGACGACGATGCAGCACCGCACCGTGCGTGACGTGATGACCCATGAGGTCGTGTGCGCCCGCCCCGATACACCCTTCAAGGCCGTGGCGGCCCTGCTCACTGACAGCGATGTCTCCGCGGTCCCCGTGGTGGACGACCAACACTGCCCGGTGGGCGTGGTCTCCGAGACGGACCTGATGCGCCATATGGCGGCCCAGCCGGAACCGGGAGGGCACGCCCCACCGTTGTGGCTGACCCCGAACGCCCTCGCCAGGACCGAGGCGGAGACTGCCGCCGGGCTGATGACGAGCCCGGTCATCACGGCACGGGCCGACTGGAGCATCGTTGAAGCCGCTCGGGCCATGGAACGCAACAAGGTCAAGCGGCTCCCCGTGATCGACGAGACCGGCCGGCTCATCGGCATCGTGAGCCGTGCCGACCTGATGCGGGTGTTCCTTCGCCATGACACCGCGATCCACGATGAGATCACACACGATGTGCTCGAGCGGACCCTGATGATCGCCGAGGACGCTGTGCATGTCACCGCGGTTGATGGAGTGGTGACCCTCCGCGGCACCGTCCCGAACGAGAGCATGATCCCGGTCGTGGTGCGGCTGTGCCAGGCCGTCGACGGCGTGATCACCGTCCACGCAGAACTCAGCTCCGCGTCCGAGGGCGAGCCCGAGACGTGACTCGACGGGCCATGGCGATCCAGCCCTGCGGGACGGGGGCGGTGCCGACCGGGATGGGAGACGCGAGCCGGCGGCGATCGCAGCTTCCAGGTCAGCGGTGGCGGAGCGGGGCGGGGCGGGGCGAGAGAGGTACCGGTGGTGAGGCGGCCGGCACGGCGACGGATGTGGCGGTGCGTGGGATGCGGTCGCGGCGCCGGCCCGTCTGCCACCACCTCACGAAGCCAAGCCCGGGACCACCACGACCGACTTGACGCCCGTTAGGAACTCAGTCCTCAGGCGAACGGGCCGGAAGCCGCCTGCTCGGCCGATAGGGTGAACCGCGGCAGACATGCGAGCAAGGCGGTGGCAACACAGCATGGGTCCCAGCGGACAGGGCGGCGGGTCGCGAGTGCCGATGCCACCGGACACGGTGCGCACACTCGCCGCCTGCATCGCGGTGTTCCTGCCGTGCGACCCGCCGCGTGCCGGGCGCGTCGCCTTCCACCCACCGGCCGGCGGACAGCTCCCGGACGACGCGGGCCCGCTCGAGGAGCTGACCGTGATCCGCCCACACGGCGTCGGCGTGCGCCGCCACACCGTCAAGGCGGTCGTGCTGCCCGTCGCCGAGGCACTGCCGGTCCTTACCCGATGTCGCCCGGACGACGCCTCCCCCGCCACCACCGCGTGGCGCACCGCCGCGCTGTACGGGCTGCGGCTCGCCGCCCGCGGGCGGCTGATTCCGGGGCTCAGCGCTGAGGGCATCGACGCCTGGCGGCTCGGTCCGCTCGACCCCGAGGACGTGCGGTGGGTGCAGGCGCTGGCAGATGCGATGCCGCCCGAGGCCCATGCCGTTCCCCTCCCCGGCGCCACACCGCTGCGCGTCCACGAGCCGTACAGACTGCTGCGTGCGTTTCTCGACGCGGTCGCCGACGCCCTGCCGCGCACCCCGGCCGCGCGGTACGTCGCGGGCGGAGCCCCGTACGCGGTCGCCGAACCCCAGTACGTGCCGGAGCTGCGCGACTGGGCCTCGGAGCTCTCCGCCGGGCTGGACGCGGGCGTGCGCGTCTCGCTGCGCCTGGAGCTGCCGGACCTGGCCGAGTACGAGGAGGCGTACGACGCGGACGTGCCGTACGACGAGCCCGACGACTGGGAGAGCGCACCCTTCCGCGCCGTCGTCCAGCTGCACAGCCTCGCCGACCCCACCCTCGTCGCCGACGCCGGTGCCGTCTGGGCAGGGGCGGCCGGCGAGGCGTTCGGCCCCCGTACCCGCGTCGACGCGCTGCTCACCCTGCGCCGCGCGGCCCGCGTGTGGGAACCCCTCGCCCGCCTCCTCGAACAGGCCGTCCCCGACGAGCTGGAGCTCACCGACGACGAAACCACCGCGCTTCTCGGCGACGCCGCGACAAGGCTCGGCGCGGCCGGGATCGCGGTGCACTGGCCCAAGTCCCTCGCCAAGCAGCTGACCACCCGGGCCGTCGTCGAGCCCCCGGAGCAGCAGGAACGCGATGTCCCTGCCTTCTTCTCGCCTGAGCAGCTGCTGAACTTCCGCTGGCAGCTGGCCATCGGCGATCGCGAGCTGACCGAGGAGGAGCTCGACGCGCTCGCCGAGGCCCACCGCCCCGTCGTACGGCTGCGTGACCAGTGGGTGCTGGCCGACCCCGACCTCGTACGCAAAGCCCGGGACCGCAGGCGCGAACTCACCGCCTTCGAAGGGCTGACCGCCGCCCTCACCGGCACCCTTGAGGTCGACGGCGAAGAAGTCCCGGTCCGGCCCACGGGCCGGCTCGCCGCCTTGCGCGACAGCCTCGCCGACCCAGAGGGCGAGGGGCACGCGCGCGTGGCCCAGCCCGCCGCGCTGTCGGCCACCCTGCGGGGGTACCAACTGCGCGGCCTGAACTGGCTGCACCGGATGACCTCGCTCGGCCTCGGCGGCTGCCTCGCCGACGACATGGGCCTGGGCAAGACCATCACCCTCATCGCTCTCCACCTCCACCGGCAGACCGACCCCGCCACCGCTGGTCCGGCTCTCGTCGTCTGTCCCGCCTCCCTCCTCGGCAACTGGGCGCAGGAGACCGGGCGGTTCGCCCCCGGTACCCCCGTGCGCCGCCACCACGGCGAGGGCCGCGATCTCGACGACCTGGTCGACGGCGAAATCGTGCTCACCACGTACGGCACGATGCGCCGCGACGCCGCCGACCTCGCCGCCGCCGGCCCCTGGTCCCTCGTGGTCGCCGACGAGGCGCAGCACGTCAAGAACCCGGCCGCCGCCACCGCCAAAGCGCTGCGCACCATCCCGTCGGCCGCCCGCGTGGCGCTCTCCGGCACCCCGGTCGAGAACAACCTGTCCGAGCTGTGGGCTCTGCTCGACTGGACCACCCCCGGCCTGCTCGGCTCGCTCAAGTCCTTCCGCGACCGCTACGCCCGCGCCGCCGAGTCCGCCGCCTGGCAGGACGACACGGATGCGGCCCGCGTGGCCGCAGACCGGTTGAGCCGTCTCGTACGGCCCTTCCTCCTGCGCCGCAGGAAGTCCGACCCGGGCATCGCCCCGGAGCTTCCGCCCAAGACAGAGACCGACCGGACCGTCTCCCTCACCCGTGAACAGGTCTCCCTCTACGAGGCGGTCGTACGCGAGTCGATGACCACGATCCGCGAGGCCAAGGGCATTGCCCGCCACGGGATGGTCCTCAAGCTGCTCACCGGTCTGAAGCAGATCTGCAATCACCCGGCCCAGTTCCTCAAGGAGCGCGGTGGGAAGCTCCCCGGCCGCTCCGGGAAGCTGGAGCTGCTGGACGAACTCCTCGACACGATCCTCGCCGAAGACGGTTCGGTGCTGCTGTTCACCCAGTACGTGCGGATGGCGCGCCTGCTCGAGACCCACCTTGCCACCCGGGGCGTGGGAGTCCAGCTGCTCTCCGGCTCGACGCCGGTCGCCCGCCGCGAGGAGATGGTCCACCGCTTCCAGAGCGGCGAAGTCCCCGTCTTCCTGCTGTCGTTGAAGGCTGCGGGGACGGGGCTGAACCTCACCCGCGCCGGTCATGTCATCCACTACGACCGCTGGTGGAACCCGGCCGTCGAGGACCAGGCCACCGACCGCGCATACCGCATCGG
Source organism: Streptomyces sp. HSS9-12 (assembly GCF_054963655.1). Classification (NCBI taxonomy): domain Bacteria; kingdom Bacillati; phylum Actinomycetota; class Actinomycetes; order Kitasatosporales; family Streptomycetaceae; genus Streptomyces; species Streptomyces sp. HSS9-12. Next base: position 82,311 of record NZ_JBUEGC010000008.1, read on the forward strand.
CCAGACCCGGCCTGTCCAGGTCCACCGGCTCATCAGTGAGGGCACGGTGGAGGAGCGCATCGCCGAGCTGATGAAGCGGAAGAAGGGGCTGGCGGATGCCGTGCTCGGCTCCGGCGAGGCCGCCCTGACCGAGCTGTCCGACGATGAGCTTGCCGACCTGGTCGCCCTGCACCGGAGCAGTCGATGAGCCCCCGCCGCACCACCGCAGGCACCCGTACCCTGACCGTGCCGGCACTCGAACCGCGCCTCGGCAGCCGGTCGTTCGCGCATACCTGGTGGGGCAACGCATGGGTGCGCGCGCTGGAGTCCCCCGGCGCGGGCACCGGCCGCCTGCAGCGCGGCCGCACCTATGCCCGCTCCGGCGCCGTAGGCGCGATGACCGTCACCCCGGGGCGGATCGAGGCCCGGGTCAGCGGCAGCCGCCGCACCCCGTACCGCACAGAGGTGGCCCTGCCGGTCCTCGACGACGCCGCGTGGGACCGGCTGCTGGAGGCCATCGCCGCTCAGGCCGGGCAGATCGCGGCCCTGCTGGACCGGGAGCTGCCCGAGGCGGTCGCCGATGCGGCCCGGCAGGCGAACGCCGGACTCCTCCCCCGCCCGCACGAGTTCAACTACTCCTGCTCCTGCCCCGACTGGGGCCATCCCTGCAAGCACGCCGCCGCCGTGTGCTACCAGTTCGCCCGGCTGCTGGACACCACCCCCTTCGCACTGTTTCTCGTACGCGGCCGGGCGGAGGCCGAGCTCCTCGAAGACCTGCAACAGCGCAACGCCGAGCACGGTGCCACAGCGACCACTCCGGCCGGCCGAAAACCCGAGGGCCTCCTCGCCCGCGACGCCTTCGCCCGCGCCCGCTCCGGGCTCCCCGCCCCACCGCCACTTCCCCCAGCGCCCGAGCGCCCCGGCCCGGTCCCGGTACTGACCGGCAGCACCGCCCCGGCGCCCGGCATCGACCCCGAGGCCTTGGTACTCCTCGCCGCCGACGCCGCCGCCCGCGCCCTGCGCGGGTATACCGAAGCCCTCTGCCCCGGGACAAGGCCACCCGCACCACAGCCGCTGAAGCTGTCGGAGTGGCACGACACGGTGCGCTGGGCAGCCACCGACCCCGGCATCCACGCCTTCATGCGCCTGTGCCACGCCTCCGGCCGCCCGCCGCACGTCCTCGCCAAGGCGGTACGGGCCTGGCGGTACGGCGGTGCCGAAGGACTCGCCGTACTTGAGGAGGACTTCACCCCCGCCCCCGACGACCTCGTTCGCGCCCGCCGGCAGTTGGAGGCCGCCTGGGAGGGCGAGAACCCGCCGGCCCTGCGCACCACCCGCAACCGGTGGACGATCGTCGGCCAGGACGCCCAGCTCCGTTACGGCCGCGACGGCCGCTGGTACCCGTACCGCAAGCAGGACGGACACTGGTGGCCCACCGGCCACGCCGACAGCGACCCCGCGGCCGTCCTCACGGACCTGCTCACAGCCGACTGACAGAGGGCCACGTCGTGCGGCTCGCGCCAGCGGTTGCTCTCCGGCTGTACGCGCCCCGCGTACGGCGCGTATCGATGACCTCACCGGGAACCTCGGCCGCCTGCGCGAAGCGTTCCTCGTCCAGCAGATCGTCGGAGTGCGCGTACGCCGCCTTGATGTCCTCACGCAACTGGGCGGGGACGGGCAACGGCTGCGCGGTTGCCGGGCTGTGCGAGGGCGGCGGGTCGGCGACCGCGGGCGCCTGGGTACGGGCGCGGGGGGCGTACGGGTGGCGGAACACGCCGGTCGGGTCGGGTGCGCCGACGGATCCGGCCTCGGCCGGGGACGGGTCCTTACCGGCCGGAGGGAGGAACGGCAGCAGCCGCTCGTACACCTCCTGCGTGTCGGTGGGCCGCTTCTCGGGCGCCTTGCGCAGCAGATGCAGTACGAGCGGCTCCAGTGTCTCGGGCAGGTCGGGCCGCAGCACCCGCAGCGGGCCCCGGTACGCCAGTGCTGGCCGGGCCACCGTGGAGCCGCGCACTGCCCCACCGGAGGTGAGCATCATGGCTCCTTGTCCTCCCGAGCGCGGTCGTCTCTACCGGCGTTGCGGCTGCCGTCGGCCCGACGGCCGGCAATTGGGCGCCAGCTGCAGGCGGCACTGGTGCGCCTCCTGCGCCTGGGCCTCGACGGCACCGACAAGGAGATCCACGCCGGCGAGTACGGCGCCGCACCCGACGGTTACGACGTCCTGATCACCGGCCATGAAAGTCTCGGCATCGTGGAGGAGGTCGGCGGCGCCGTCACCGAGTTCAAACCCGGCGACCATGTCGTGGCCCGGGTGCGGCGGGCAGGCAGCAGCCTGTACGACCTGATCGACACCCCGGACATGACCACCGACGACGCCTACTACGAGCACGGCATCAGCCGGGTCCACGGCTTCCTGACCGAGTACTACGTCGAGGAGCCGCGCTACCTCATCCGCATCCCGCAGGGCCTGCAGCATGTGGCGGTACTGCTGGAACCGACCAGCGTCGCGGAGAAGGGCATCCTGGAGGCGTACGAGATCCAGCGCCGGCTCAAGGTCTGGCAGCCGCGCCGTACCCGTGGAGCGATCAAAGTCTTCGTCGAGATCGGCCAGCCGTGATCCGACAGCAGAGCGGGGCGGCCCGTGGACTGCGTCATACCAGCGGCCCCACCGGGGGCGGCCCTCACGTGGCCTCGCCCATACCCGATGGGCGCTTCTCCGACCGTGTGGGTGGTGCCTGTTCGCATCCGCGTAGCACCGCCAGCGCGACCGCGGGGAACAGCAGAACGGACAGCAGCCCGGCACAGACCAGGGCGGCGGCGGTGACAGGACTCATCAGCCCCACCGCGACTCCGATCTGCGCAGCCGTGACGAGGAGCGGCAGAGAGGTGGCCTGCAGCAGCCCCGCGGCCAGCGAGGACCGGCTCCCCAGCGAGCGCCGGTACAGCAGTGCCGGGGCGCCGCGTACGACCAGCAGGGCCAGCAGGAACAGCGGAACCCGCAGGAGTGCCGAGGGGCTTTCAGCCAGCCCGCGAAGATCCAGGCGCAGGCCGCTGGCGACGAAGAACACCGGAATCAGAAAGCCGTATCCGATGGCTTCCAGCTTGGTGCGGAAGTGTGGGTGGGTGGCGGAGTCCCGGTCCACCAGGCCGATGACCGCACCGGCCATGAACGCCCCGAGGATGCTCTCCAGACCGAACCTCTCGGCCAGCGCTGCGAACCCGACGAGCAGTACGACCGCCGCCCGGACCCGGATCTGGGCGGTGGTGTCCTGCAGGCGCAGCAGCACGTCACTGAGCCGCATCGAGCGGTCCGCCAGCACCACGACCAGTGCGGAGACGGCCACCAGGGCGGCGAAGGCGATCAGCAGCACAACGCGGGCGCCGGTGCTGCCGCCCGAGGTGGAGAAGAGCAGCGACAGCAGCACCACCGCGCTGAACTCCGCCACCGAGGAGGCCGCGATCGTGGTCTGCCCCACCTCGCTGTCCGTATGGCCGGCGTCTTTGAGGACCGGAACGACCAGTCCCAGCGATGTGGCCGAGAGGGCTACCGCGATCAGCAGCGGGCTTTGTACCCACCCGGTCAGGCGGAAGGACACCCCGGCGGCCGTGCCGAGGACGAGCGTGACCACGTAACCGAGCAGCGCGTATCCCAGCAGGCGTCCCCGCAGCCGGTGCACATCGATCTCCAGACCGGCCAGGAACAGCAGAAATGCCAGACCGAGGAGGGCCACGATCTGGACCGGCAGATCGACCCGGATCCAGCCGAGACCGGCAGGGCCGAAGGCGATGCCCGCGGCGATCTCCAGCACCACCGCCGGGATGCGCACCCGGGGAGCGAGGCCGAGCAGCAGCGGAGCCAGCAGCGCGATCAGGACGACGGCGAAGAGGTTGACGAGGGACACATCCGGCACCGCAGGCACCCCCTACACGCCGTACTCCTCCAGCAGGTGCAGCCACACCTCGCTGACCGTCGGGAAGGAGGGGACCGCGTGCCGCAGCTTTACCACAGCCACCGTCAGGCCGTTGTCGGCACACCGGCCGGCCGCGGTCTCTCCAGCGGGCCCCGCCCCGCCCCGACCACAATCACGTCTACGTCGTCCATGTCGGCTCCTCGCGTACGAATCGGCTCTCCTGTAGTCACCCGACGCGGGACAAGCGTTACGCCGCCGCTCACACACTCCGGGCCTTGATCACGACAGGACGCGACAGAGAGCCGCGGGTAGCGTGGGGCGAGAGGTCCCGAGGCACGCGGCTGTTCCGCCATCGGCCGGGTCACCAGGGGTCGATCGGTGGGACGGGACCGCAGGAGGTGGTCGCGTGGTCACCGATGTCGCCGGCGAAACGGTGATCGTCCAGCGGCTCCTGGACGGCGACGAGGACACGTTCGCCTTGCTGATGGACTCCTGGTCGCCGCAGATGCTTCGCGTGGCGAGGACGCATGTGACCACGGTCCAGTCGGCGGAAGACGTCGTCCAGGAGACTTGGCTTGCGGTGCTGCGTGGCCTGCACCGCTTCGAGCAGCAGTCCTCACTGCGGACCTGGGTCTTCCACATTCTGCTGAACAAGGCCAAGACCTGCGGCTCCCGCGAACACCGGACGGTACCCACGGCTGATCTCGACGCAGATGCCCGCAGTCCGCTCGACCCTGGCCGCTTCCGAGGGCCTGACAACCAGTGGCCCGACTACTGGCAGGTGTTCCCGCGGCGCTGGCAGCCCACTCCTGAGAGCGAGGTGCTGACCCGGGAGACGCGACACCTGCTCGCCGCAGAGCTGCGCCGACTGCCGCCCCGGCAGTGCGCAGTGATCGAACTGCGGGACATCAACGGCTACACAGCGGACCAGACCTGCCGGATGCTGGAAGTCACAGAGGTCAACCAGCGGGTCCTGCTTCACCGGGCCAGGGCGAGGCTACGGGCCGCCGTCGAGGAGTACTTCGGTTCTGCCGCGATGGAAGTACGGTGACCGGCACCCAGGAGCTGACCTGCAAGGAGTTCGTCGAGCTGGTCACCGACTACCTGGAGGGGACGCTGGACGGACCGACGCGGCGCCGCTTGCCTCAGCGACGGCACGGGCAGCAAGAGCGTGGCCCGGACGCCAGCCGGGCCCGGGGCCGGGACCGACGTCGATGCCCAGCGGCGCAAGTTGCGGCCTCGAAGTGTTGGTGCTGCCGTGGGACTTACGGAGGTGCCGAGAAGGAGGCCCGCGCGGCCGGTCATCGAGTGAAGATCGCCAGCCAGCCCGTCGCTGACATCATCGCGATGCCCCGCGCGTACATCGTCGAGGACACCCGCGGAGTCATGAAGTTCGTCATCGACGCCGACACCGACGAGATCTTCGGCGCCGCCCTGCTCAGCGTCGACGCGCAGGAAATCATCAACACCGTCGCGCTCGCCATGCGGCACGGCGTCAAAGCCGCCGAACTCCGCGACGCCGTTTACAACCACCCCACCTCAACCGAAGCCTTCAACGACGTGCTCGCCACCATCGTGCGAGCCGACGAGCCGCAAGCTGCTCGCACGTAGCCGTCCACGCGCAACCACCGACGGTCGAGGACCTCCGTGGCACGGTCTCTTTTGAGCGGACGGGTGCCCTGATCAGGCGGCGGCCGATCGTTCACTCGGGCTACGGGGAGTACCGTCCTTGCGGGACGAGCGGGAAGCAGAACGGGTGCCATCGGTAGCCCGAGTGTTGTGCCGGTCCATCGATGCGACACCAAGAGCACCAAGGCCGCCTCCTCGGTGATCAGCCACCGCCTCGTCCAGGCGCAGGCCGCGGGTGCGTGACCGTCGCTGGACGGCCCCCGAGGCGGCATACGGCGAACACCGCCGGCGGGAGCAGCGTGCGGCGTATCGCCCCGTCATTTTGCTGTTTGTGGACTGGTGGGGATGGGGGGGTGAGTGAGCGGGCACTCGCAAGCTATGACAAAGATGGGTCTTCCGGACGCTATGCAAGCCTGCCTGTTCGATCTGGATGGGGTGCTGACCAAGACCGCGGTCGTTCACGCCGCCGCCTGGAAGCAGACCTTCGACGACTTCCTGCTGCGCCGGGAGGGACCCGGCTTCCGGCCGTTCGACGCGGTCGCCGATTACGACGAGTACGTCGATGGGCGCCCGCGCGCCGACGGTGTACGGGCCTTCCTGGCCTCGCGCGGCATCGAGCTTCCTGAGGGAGCCGACGACGACCCTCCGGAGCTGGACACCGTGCACGGCCTGGGCAACCGCAAGAACACCCTGCTGCTGGAGAAGATCCACACGCAGGGCGTCGAGGCTTACCCGGGGTCCGTCCGTTACATCGAGGCAGTACGTGCGGCCAAGCTCAGCACGGCGGTCGTCTCCTCCAGCGCCAACTGCCACGACATCCTGGTCTCGGTCGGCATGGAGAAGCAGTTCGATGTGCGGATCGACGGCGTGGTCGCCGCCGAGCGCAAGCTTCCCGGCAAGCCACACCCCGAGACCTTCCTCGAGGCCGCACACGACCTCGACGTCGAACCGGAGGCAGCGGCCGTCTTCGAGGACGCCCTGGCCGGCATGGATGCCGGCCGGGCGGGCCGCTTCGGATACGTGGTGGGCGTTGACCGCGTCGGCCAGGCGGACGCGCTACGTCGGCACGGTGCCGACATCGTCGTGCAGGACCTCGCCGAGTTGCTGGAGGACAGAACGTGATCACCCATTCCGCCTACGTGGTCGAGCCCTGGCGCGTGCGCGAGACCGGGCTCGACTGGGACGTCCTGGCGCAGAGCGAATCGGTCTTCGCCTTGTCCAACGGACACATCGGATGGCGAGGCAATCTCGAGGAGGGCGAGCCGCACGGCCTGCCCGGCTCGTACCTCAACGGCGTGTACGAGCTGCATCCGCTGCCGTACGCGGAGGCGGGATACGGCTATCCGGAGTCCGGCCAGACGGTCATCAACGTCACCAACGGAAAGCTCATCCGCCTCCTGGTCGATGACGAGCAGTTCGACCTGCGCTACGGTCGCCTCCGCACCCATGAACGAGTGCTCGATCTGCGCAGCGGGCTTCTGCACCGCGTGTGCGAGTGGACCTCGCCGGCGGGCAAGACCGTCCGCGTGCGCTCCACCCGCCTGGTCTCCTTCACGCATCGGGCCATCGCCGCGATCGTCTACGAGGTGGAGCCGCTGGACGACGAGGTAGGACTCGTCATCCAGTCGGAACTCGTCGCCAACGAGCCGTTGCCCGAGCTCAGCGGCGACCCCCGGGTCGCTGCCGCGCTGGAGTCACCGCTACGGTCCGAGGAGCACCACGCGGAGGGTATGCGGCTGCGCCTTGTGCACTGCACTGCCGGAAGCAACCTGCGGATCGCGGTTGCAGCCGACCACGTCGTGCAGGGCCCGGCGTCCACGCAGACCTCCAGCGAGAGTGGGGACGACGTCGGTCGGCTCACCGTCATCACCGACCTCAAGCCTGGCGAGACGCTCCGGCTGGAGAAGCTGGTCTCCTACGGCTGGTCCGGGGTGCGCTCGCTGCCGGCCCTGCGGGATCAGGCGGAGGCCGCGCTCGCCGGTGCGCGCGGCACCGGCTGGCAGAGGCTCGTCAATCAGCAGCGAGCGTTCCTGGACGACTTCTGGGGACACGCGGATGTCGAGGTCGACGGCGACGCGGAGATCCAGCAGGCCGTCCGCTTCGCGCTCTTCCACGTGCTGCAGGCCGCTGCCCGGGCCGAGCAGCGGGCGATCCCAGCCAAGGGTCTGACCGGCTCCGGATACGACGGGCACGCCTTCTGGGACACCGAGACCTTCGTCCTGCCACTGCTCACCTTCACCCATCCGCGCTGCGTCGCCGACGCGCTGCGCTGGCGCCAGGACACCCTGCCGGCGGCGCGCGCCCGCGCCCGCCAGCTGGGTCTCAAGGGCGCGACCTTCGCGTGGCGCACCATTGACGGAGCGGAATGCTCTGGCTACTGGCCGGCCGGGACTGCGGCCTTCCACATCAACGCCGACATCGCCGATGCCGTCGTGGGCTACGTCTCGGCCACCGGCGACGAGGACTGCGAGCGCGAGACCGGTGTGGAGCTGCTGGTGGAGACGGCCCGCTTGTGGCACTCCCTCGGCCACCACGATTCCCACGGCCGCTTCCACATCGATGGCGTCACCGGACCGGACGAGTACAGCGCGCTCGCGGACGACAACGTCTACACCAATCTCATGGCCCAGACGAACCTGCGGGCCGCCGCCGACGCATCCGAGCGCCACCCGGAGCAAGCCACGGCTCTCGGCGTCGACGCGGAGGAGACCACCGCCTGGCGGGATGCCGCCAAGGCGATGAGCGTCCCGTACAACAGCGCGCTGGGCATCCACGAGCAGTCAGCGGGCTTCACCCGCCACCAGGTCTGGGATTTCGCCAACACCCGGCCCGAGCACTACCCGCTGTTGCTGCACTTTCCATACTTCGAGCTGTACCGGAAGCAGGTCGTCAAACAGGCGGACCTTGTGCTGGCGATGTACCTGCGGAGCGACGCCTTCGAAGAGGACCACAAGGCTCGGAACTTCGCCTACTATGAGCCGCTCACGGTCCGTGACTCCTCCTTGTCGGCGTGCGTCCAAGCCGTCATGGCCGCCGAGGTCGGCCATCTGCGCCTGGCCTACGATTACTTGAGTGAAGCCGCGCTGATGGACTTGGACGATCTGGAGAGAAACACCCGCGACGGCCTGCACATCGCCTCCGTGGCTGGCTCCTGGATCGCGCTGGTCGCGGGTTTCGGGGGCATGCGCTACCGCGAGGGAACCCTGCATTTCGCCCCCAGGCTGCCCGAGAAGCTCAGCCGGCTCGCCTTCTCGGTGCAAGCACGGCAGCGGTGCCTACGGGTCGAGATCACCGACTCCCAGGCCTCGTACGTCCTGGTGGCTGGAGAACCGATGCAGATCCGGCACTGCGGGGAGCCCGTGACAGTATCCCGCGGCACCCCGCAGACTCGCGCGGTCAAGCCGCCAACTGCCTTGCCAGAACCCACCCAACCGCCAGGGCGCCGCCCTGAGCGCCCCCACTGAACGGACAGCCCGGCGCGCGGCGGACAGCATGACCTGGAGTTGATGGCGTCGTCGGCGCACGTGTGGTGGGCGACGACGGTGGACCACCGCTGCTCTGCGCGCTGCCGCAGCCGGCCGGCAGTCTCCGGCCCGGCGCGTGAATGCGTTGGCGGGTCACGCGGATGTGGTTCGGTAACGGAATGCCGGGATGAGATGGCAGGATTCCGTCAGGAGTTGAGGGTGGGTCCCGGCCAACCTAGGCTGATAAGAGCGGGTGAGCGAGATGACCCGCGCTCGGCCAAGCAAAGCATCTGCCTGGTATGGCGGTCCTCCCGAATCGGTGACCTGCCTGATCGCGCGGCCGGGGCTTTACTCCGGCCTCCTGGGCCAGGCTCGCCGACGCAGTGCACCAGTGGAGAACATCCGTCGAAAGCACGAAGGCGGCGGAGCGATGATCAACCTCGACACGCTGTCGGTGAACACGATTCGCGGATTGTGCCTGGACGCAATCCAAAAGGCCCGTTCCGGGCACCCCGGGACTCCCATGGGCATGGCACCGGTCGCCTACACGCTGTGGCAGAGGTTCCTGCGCTTTGACCCCGCCGATCCGATCTGGCCGAACCGCGACCGCTTCGTGCTCTCCGAAGGTCACGCCTCCGCTTTGCTTTGGTCGCTGCTGCACCTGACCGGCGTCCGCGCGGTCGATCCCGACTACGAGGTGCTGGGCCGCCCGTCGGTCACACTCGATGACCTGAAGTCGTTCCGGCAACTCGACTCGCGCTGCCCTGGCCACCCCGAGTACCGGTGGACGAGCGGCGTCGAGACGACCACGGGTCCGCTCGGCCAGGGAGTCGCCACCTCCGTCGGTATGGCCATCGCCGGCCAGTGGTTGGCGGCGCGGTTCAACCGTGGCGACCTCACGCTTTTCGATTTCGACGTGTACGCGCTCGCCGGGGACGGCTGCATGATGGAGGGCATCTCCTCGGAGGCCGCTTCGCTGGGCGGGCACCTGCAGCTGTCCAACCTCTGCTGGATCTATGATTCCAACCGTGTGACGATCGAGGGTCACACCGACATCACCTTCACCGAAGACGTCGCCGCCCGGTTCCTGGCCTATGGCTGGAATGTGACCACCGTAGCCGACGCCAATGACCTCGATCAGGTGAGCCGCGCCTTCCGCACGTTCCGAGCCGAGACCGGGCGTCCCACCCTGATCCTGGTGCACAGCCACATCGGCTACGGCTCTCCTCTGGAGGACTCACCGAAAGCACACGGGGCGCCGTTCGGGGCGGAGGGGGTCAGGGCGACCAAGCGCTCCCTCGGCATACCGCCGGACGCCGACTTCCACATCCCCGACGGCGTCTACGACTGGTTCGCCCGAGGAATCGGGGCCCGGGGGGGGGAGCAACCTGTTCATCAAGATCCCCGGCACTGCCGAAGGGCTCCCGGCGATCACCGAGAGCATTGCCTCGGGCGTGCCGGTGAACGTGACCCTGTTGTCTGAAACGCTAGGCCCGTCCCACGGGAGAAACAGCCATGGCAACTGAAACCCCGATGCAGCTCGGCATGATCGGGCTCGGCCGGATGGGAGCCAACCTCGTCCGCAGACTCATGCGCGACGGCCATCACTGTGTGGTCTACGACCTCAACGAAAGCGCAGTGAAAGGACTGGAAGGCGAGGGCGCCGTCGGCGCCGGCTCACTCGAGGACTTCGTGGCAAAGCTGGAGCGGCCCCGGGCCGTCTGGCTCATGCTGCCCGCCGCCGTTGTGCAGCCGATCCTCGACCAACTCAGCGAACTCCTCGATCCGGACGACGCGGTCATCGACGGCGGGAACTCGTACTACCGGGACGACATCACCCGTGCCAAACAGCTTGCTCCCGGCCGGATCCACTACCTGGACTGCGGGACCTCAGGCGGTATCTGGGGCCTGGAACGTGGCTACTGCCTCATGATCGGCGGCGAGCCGGAGCCCGTCACCCGGCTCGACCCGATCTTCCGGACCATCGCGCCCGGTGCCGGCTCCGCGGAACCGACACCGAGCAGAACGCGGACCACCGGAACCGCGCCCGACGGCTATCTCCACTGCGGCCCGAACGGCGCCGGGCACTTTGTCAAGATGGTCCACAACGGGATCGAGTACGGGATGATGGCCGCGATCGCCGAAGGACTCAGCCGAGGCCTACCAGTACGAGATCGATGTCGGCGAAGTCGCCGAAGTATGGCGCCGCGGCTCGGTCGTGGAATCCTGGCTTGTCGATCTGACCGCGGACGCCCTGGCCCGGTCACCGCACTTGGAGGAATTCACCGGACGCGTCTCCGACTCCGGCGAGGGCCGGTGGACGGCACTCGCAGCCGTCGACGAAGGCGTACCCGCCGGCGTCATCACCACTGCGCTCACTGAGCGATTCGAATCCCGGGGCCTTGGCGAGTTCGCCGACAGGGTCCTGTCCGCCATGCGGAGCGAGTTCGGCGGCCACGCCGAGAAGATGAGTCGGCAGTGATACGCCCGGACGACCACGTGATCGTACTCTTCGGCGCCACCGGGGACCTCGCGAAGCGCAAACTGCTGCCTGGGCTGTTCCACCTCGCCCAGGCGGGGCTCCTTCCGAACGGCTACCGCATCGTGGGCTCGACACCGTCTCAGTTCGCACTCAGCGACGATGCGTTCCGTAAACACGCGCACGACGCCGTCGCCACCTTCGGGCTGTCCGAGCCGTCCGGACAGGCGTGGCAGTCCTTCGAGGCCTCGCTGTCCTTCGCCGCCGCCGGCCCAGAGGACCCCCAGCCGCTGCTCGCGGCGGTGCGGGCCGCCGAGGACGGCCTTGGAGGGCGGGCGCACAAGCTGTTCCATCTGGCCGTTCCACCACCCGCGTTCGGGTCCGTCATCGGCATGCTCGGCGACACCGGCCTGGCAGAGAACTCCAAGGTGATCGTCGAGAAGCCCTTCGGCACCGATCTCGCGTCGGCGCGAACGCTCAACGAGACCATCCACGCTGTCCTCGACGAGTCCCAGGTGTTCCGCATCGATCACTTCCTGGGCAAGGAGTCGGTGGACAACATTCTCGCCCTCCGCTTTGCCAACGGCCTGTTCGAGCCCATCTGGAACCGCAATCACATCAGCCATGTGCAGATCGACGTGCCGGAATCGATCGGGATCGAGGGTCGCGCCCAATTCTATGAGGGCACCGGCGCCTTCCGGGACATGATCGTGACACATCTGATCCAGGTGCTCGGGATCGTGGCCATGGAACCACCCGTCACGCTCGACGCCCAGCCGTTGCGGGATGAGAAGGCAAAGGTCTTCGAGGCGCTACGCCCCATCGAACCCGCTCACGTCGTACGCGGCCAGTACGAGGGTTACCGCGACGAGCCTGGTGTGGCACCGGATTCGCAGACCGAGACATTCGCCGCACTGCGCCTGGAGGTGGACAACTGGCGATGGTCCGGGGTGCCTTTCCATCTCCGCTCCGGCAAGAACCTCGAGCAGCACCGCGAGGTGATCACCCTTGGCCTCCGTGAGCCGCCCCTGAGGATGTTTCGTACCGAGCTCCCCAGGCAGACAGAGGACCAGGGTAACAAGATCGTGATCGACTTCGGGGACCCCGGATGGATCGCCGCCGACTTCCTCGCAAAGGAGCCCGGCCCCGCCGTGCGTCTCGAGCCGGCAAGGATGACGTTCTGCTACGCGGACTCCTTCTGCCAGGCATACGGACTCGAGGGCTACGAACGATTGATCCTCGACGCCATGCTGGGAGACCAGTCGCTGTTCACCCGGTCTGACGGCATCGAGCGCATCTGGGAGGCTTCCGTCCCTCTTCTGGAGTCTCCTCCGCCACCGCAGCCATATGCACCCGGCTCCTGGGGCCCAGAACCGGCCATCACCGAACTGGCCGCTCCCTACCGCTGGTATCTGCCGGATGATCGCCAACAAAAATAATCCGGAAGGGGCAAGCGATGCCGCAGGTGCACCACCGGTCCGCCGATATCCAGGGGCGCCGGCTCTTCTACCGGGAGGCCGGTCCCGTGGATGCCCCCGCCATGGTGCTTCTGCACGGCTTCCCCACCAGCTCCTTCATGTTCCGCGACCTCCTGCCGCGCCTGGCGGACGAGTACCACGTCATCGCGCCCGACCACCTGGGTTTCGGCTTCTCCGACGCGCCGGGCGTCGACGACTTCGACTACACCTTCGATGCCCTCACCGACCTGACCGCGGCCCTGCTGGACCACCTTGGCGTCAGCCGGTATGCCCTGTACGTCCAGGACTACGGCGCCCCCATCGGCTGGCGCCTGGCCCTGCGCAACCCCGAGGCCATCACCGCCATCGTGAGCCAGAACGGCAATGCCTACGACGAGGGCTTCGTCGAAGACTTCTGGCAGCCCGTGTGGGCGTACCAGCAGGACCAGAACCCCAAGAACGAGGAAACCGTCCGCCAGGCCCTGTCGCTCGACCTGATCAGGTGGCAGTACGTCCATGGAGTGGCCGACGAGGACGTGGTCAGCCCGGACACCTGGCACCACGACTTCCAACTGGTCTCCCGCCCCGGCAACGACCTCATCCAGCTCAAACTCTTTCGGGACTACGCCACCAACAGCCCCCTGTACCCGCGCGTCCATGAGTACTTCCGCAACCACCAGCCACCGCTGCTCGCCGTATGGGGCCGAAACGATCCGATCTTCGGCCCGGACGGCGCGCGCGCCTTCACCCGCGACAATCCGAAAGCGGAAGTGCACCTGCTGGACGGCGGTCACTTTCTCCTCGAAAGCGCACTGGACGAAGCGGCGTCGATGATCAAGCGATTCCTCAACGACAACGTCTCGGCACGCTGATTGAGACAGAGCCGAACGATTTACAGCCCCGCCCGCTTGGGAAACCGGAGACTCAGGGAATCACCCCGAGAGCCTCCAACGCCCGCCCAGCGATCTCCTCGACAGGTCCGACGGCGTGAATCGTCAGTAGGTTGTCGGCGTAGTACGCGAGGAGAGGGGCGGTCTGGTTGCGATAGACCAGCTGCCGGTGCCGGATGACCTCCTCCGTATCATCCGATCGGCCACGGCTCAGCAACCGTGCTACCACAATGTCCTCGGGAGCGGTCAACTCCAGTACCGCATCGAGCCCCCAACCCGCATCGGCCAGCATGGCCGAGAGTGCGTCTGCCTGTTGCACGGTGCGCGGGAAACCGTCGAGCAAGAAGCCCTGCTCCGCATCGGCCTCCGCCAGCCGCTGACGAACCATGTCGCCCGTGACGTGATCGGGCACGAGTTCACCTGCGTCGAGATACCGCTTGGCGTCCCGACCAAGTGATGTCTGCCGGCTGATGTGTCCGCGAAACAAATCGCCGGTGGAAACGTGAGGGACGTCGAGCTGTTTGCTGAGTATGGCTGCCTGGGTGCCCTTGCCTGCCCCAGGAGGACCGATGAGAACAAGTCGCATAGCGGATAAGAGCCTTCCGTTCGCAACGCATCGTGGACGCGTCAATACGGCGTTCAGGGAGGTCGGGTGTCGCCGTGCTTCGGATTCGCGGGGTCCTCGCCCTCGTCCCCGATCAAGCAGCGTGCGGTGGGCGGGTGAGTCCCTCGGCCAACACCAGTGCCGGGCCGCGAGCGGGGTGACCGCGGCGTGCCTGGAGATCGGCCAGCGCATCGGCGAACCACCCCTGCCTGGTAGGTCCCGACGTTCAAAGTCGGGCTGGGCAGGATGGTATGGACATCGACCTGGGGTGCCAGTTCAGCGGCCGGCCAGTCGGTGAGCTGGACCAGGGGGCCAGGGCTGCGGTTCTACCGGGTTTTCGCTCAACTGGCTTACTGGGACCGGCTGGTCAGTCCCGCGTTGATCAGGTCCATCACGGAGGAGTCGGCCAGGGTAGTGACATCACCGATCTCGCGGTGCTCCGCCACATCGCGCAGCAGCCGACGCATGATCTTGCCGGAGCGGGTCTTGGGGAGCTCCGGAACGGCCAAGATCTGACGAGGCTTGGCGATTGGCCCGATTTCCTGTGCCACGTGCTCGCGCAGCGTGGCGATGGTGTCGGCGCCCTGGGGCTCGCTGTGTGCGACGTTGCCACGGAGGATGACGAAGGCGACGATGGCCTGCCCGGTTGTCGCGTCGGTGGCGCCGACCACCGCGGCTTCCGCGACCGTGGGATGCGAGGCAAGGGCCGATTCGACCTCTGCGGTGGAGATCCGGTGCCCGGAAACGTTCATGACGTCGTCCACCCGGCCGAGCAACCAGATGTCTCCGTCGTCGTCGTACCGCGCGCCGTCGCCGGCGAAGTAGTAGCCGTGCTGGGCGAAACGGGACCAGTAAGTTTCCCGGTACCGTTCCTCGTCGCCCCAGATGCCGCGCAGCATGGACGGCCAAGGTTGGTCCAGGACGAGATACCCGTCGCTGCCCTTGCCGACTTCGTTGCCCTGGTCGTCGACCACCTTGACGGAGATACCGGGCAGTGGTGTCTGCGCCGAGCCGGGCTTCGCCGTGGTCCCTTCGGGCAGAGGCGAGATCATGATCGCGCCGGTTTCGGTCTGCCACCAGGTGTCCACGATCGGCGTGCGGTTGCCGCCGATGTGCTCCCGGTACCACAGCCACGCCTGGGGGTTGATCGGCTCGCCGACGCTGCCGAGCACCCTGAGGGAGGACAGGTCGTAGCGCGCGGGGATGTCATCGCCCCACTTCATGAAGGTCCGGATCAAGGTCGGGGCGGTGTAGTAGATCGAGACCCGGTACTTCTGCACGATCTCGAAGTGACGACCTTTGTGCGGGGTGTCCGGCGTGCCCTCGTACATCACCGAGGTCGCGCGGTTGGCCAGCGGCCCGTACACGATGTACGAGTGCCCGGTGATCCAGCCGATGTCGGCGGTGCACCAGTACACGTCCTCTCCGGCCCGATGGCCGAAGACGGTGCGGTGGCTGTGGGAGGCCTGGGTCAGGTAGCCGCCTGAGGTGTGCAGGATGCCCTTGGGCCTGCCCGTGGTTCCCGAGGTGTACAGAATGAAGAGCGGGTGTTCGGCGTCGAAGGCCTCCGGCTGGTGTTCCTCGGATTGGGGGCCCACCAGTTCGTGCCACCAGATGTCGCGGCCTGGCGTCCAGGGCACGTCGGTGTTCGTGCGCCTGACCACCAGCACGTGTTCGATGCTGGGGGTGTTCTTCGTCGCTTCGTCGGTGCCGGCCTTCATCGGCACCGCCTTGCCCCGGCGGGACTGGCCGTCCGAGGTGATCAGCAGCTTGGCCTCGGCGTCCTCGATCCGCGACTGCAGCGCGGCCGGGGAGAACCCGCCGAACACCACGCTGTGCGGGAGGCCGAGCCGGGCGCAGGCCAGCATGGCGAAGACCGCTTCGGGAATCATCGGCAGCTGGATGGCGACCCGGTCACCGGCGGTCAGACCGAGCGAGAGCAGGGCGTTGGCCGTCTTGCAGACCTCACGCTTGAGGTCCGCGTAGGTGATCGTCCGGGTGTCACCCGGCTCGCCCTCCCAGTGGAAGGCGACCTGATCGCCGTAACCGTCCTCCACATGGCGGTCGACGCAGTTGTAGGCCACGTTCAGTTTTCCGCCCACGAACCACCGGGCGAACGGCGCCTCGGACCAGTCCAGAACCTGGGTCCACTTGGTCTCCCAGTGCAGTCGTCCGGCTTGTTCCGCCCAGAACGCCATGCGGTCGGCCACTGCCTGCTCAGGCAGTCCGGCCGCGCCGCCCCGTGCGGTGAGCGGATTCTCGTCAGCGGCGTGGTGATCCGGGCGCAGGGTCATGCGGGAGCCTCCGATGGGTGCAGGGGTTTCGGCAGGGCGGGTGTCGGGACAGAAGGGCAGAACGTGAGCCCTCTACGGGGTCCTCACGGTGGCCGAGGAAGGTTGGTGGGAGGTTGGTGCGGACGGTCTGCGCCGCGAGAGACGTGCACCGGCCCGGGCACGGTGGCCTTTGGTGGAAAATGCGATGCGCGGGATCAACGGTGCAGCGGTCCTACGGCGCACTGCGCCCTGCCACACGCCCCAGCCGTAGGCAAGGTCGTCCAGGCGGCGGATCGCCGCATGCGTGAACGGACCCAGCGAGCTGCCCGAACGGCAGTGGTCGGCCAGCCCCTCGGCCAGGGCCGCCACGATCAGTACGTACCGGGCACGGCGGCTCGCGGCGGCAGCGGCCACCGCGACCGGCCAGTGATGTCGGGTGGCACAGCGCAGAAGCTGTTCGGCGGTGCCGCGCAGCGCGGCGAGCGACAGCCGCGCCGCCGCCCGGACCGGAGCGTCAGCATCGGGCATGCGCCGCGCCAGCCGTCCGGCGGCCATCGCGGCCAAGGCCGCTGCCAGGGCCGCCGAGCCGGGCCGGCCGCGCAGGAGCAGCGCGCAGGCGGTCAGCGACCAGGGCGCAGCGTACAGCGGCGGCACCTGCCCGGGGTGCCGTAGCGCCAGGTCGGCGGCGCCGGTGCCGTAGCCGGCCCGCTGGGCGAGCCAGCTGCACAGTCTCGTGCGGTGCTGGTGCCCCACGCGGGAACTTGGCACGTAGCGCAGCCGCCAGCCGGCAGTGTGCAGGCGCATGCAGAGGTCGACGTCCTCCGCGACGCGCATGTCGGGGACGAAGCCGGCACCGACGGCGGACCGGCGGACCACGAGGGTCGCACTCGGCACGTAGGCGAGTGCGGACAGCGGCACGACCGGTCCCTCCCGTACGCCCATGTCCAGCGGCGAGCGGAGCTCCTCGTACCGGTCCAGGCGCCGCGGTCTGCTGACGGGCAGCGCGACCACTCGCGGGGCGGCGAGGGCCACCGCCGGGTCGGCGAACTGTGCCAACAGGGGTGTGAGCCAACCAGTTTCGGGCAGTACATCGGAGTCGCAGAACGCCACGTACTCAGTTCGGGCGTGGCTCAGCCCGGTGTTGCGGGCTGCTGCCGGACCCAGGTTGTGCGGGTGGACGAGCAGCCGGGCACCGTGCCGGCCGGCCACCCGCGTCAACGCAGCCGGGTCTTCCGAGCCGTCGTCCACCACCAGCACCGGCAGGTCCGCGGTCTGGGGGTCAGTGCGCAGGCCCTTCAACAACCGGTCCAGTTGCCCGGCCCGGTCCCGCACAGGGATCACGATCGTGGTGCCGCCGACCGGGGGAAGGGCGGGGCGCGGGTGGGCCACGCCGGCATCCAGGAGCCGACGGGCGAGCCCGGCACTCGCCGGGTCCGTGACGGTCAGCCGGCCGTCCTCCAGCAACCGGGCGGCCGCGGCACCCAGCCGCAGCAGCCGCGGCGGAGAGCCGCCCAGCATCAGCCGTCCGTCATGCGACCGGTGCAGATCCGCGGCGAGTTCGACGCCGAAGCCGTCCGGCAGCCGGGTCTTGGGAGGTGACGCGAGCGCGGGCGGGGTGGTCATCCGGTGAACCCCCCGTCCGCCTGGAGCACCGAGCCGGTGACCACGGCAGCCGCCTCGGAGCACGCGAAGGCCACGACGGCGGCCACCTCGTCAGGTTCCAGCAGCCGCCGTACGAGCTGGTGCTCGGCCAGTTGTCCCGCATCGGTCAGGTGGTAGAGGTCGGCTGTGGCGCGCAACATGTCCGTCCGGGTGGAACCGGGCGACACGGCGACCGCGTTCACCCCGGTTCCCTGCAGGTCGCAGGCCAGGGCGCGCACCAGACCGACCACGGCGTGCTTGGCCGCGCAGTAGGCCCCGAGCCCCCACAGCCCGCGGTGCGCGGCGGCCGAGGCGAGGGCGACGAACCGGCCGTGGCGGGGCTGCGGCCTGCGGAGCAGGGCGGGTACTGCGGCGCTCGCGAGGTTGGCCACCCCCATGACGTCCACGTCGAGCAGGGTTCGCCACTGGGTATCGGACTGCTCCCACACCGGGCCTCCGCCGAGCATCACCGCTGCTGCTCCGACGGCCGCGTCCAGACCGCCGAATTCGGACTCGGCCGCCTCCACTGCCCTCTTCAGGGCGCGGGCGTCCCGTACGTCCGCGTGGATGGTGCGGACCAGAGGGTATTCCTGGGCCAGTGCTTCCAGTTGGCGGGGGCGGGCCAGGGGGTAGGGCACGTCCGGGTCGTCGGCGCAGCGGTCCACCGCGACCACGGCCCAGCCGTCTCGGGCCAGTCGCCGTACGGTCGCGGCCCCGATGCCCCGGGCTGCGCCGGTGACGACGGCGACCCGCCGCGCGGTCATCGCCCGGCCTCCTCGGGGGTGGGCTGGTTCTCCGGCACGCCGAGCCGGCCCTGCCTGGAGACCCGCCACGCACGGATGTCGTCGACGAGGCGGCCCGCCATCTGGCCGAGGAGCCGTTCGCCTTCGCTCGCGCAGGCCCCGGCGGGGTCGCCGAGGACGCCGGACCGGCTGACCCCGTGGACGGAGTCGGTGATCAACCGGTCCAGCAGTTGGTGGATGGGCTCGGTCGGTCCGGCGACGGCCCGTTCGCTGCGTACGGCCTCGTGCCGCAGCCGCAGCATGATGGAGGTCTCGGCCCGGCCTGCGTGGGCGTCGGCTCCGCGCGGGACACACGGCCACCACGCCACATCCCGGCTCTCGCCACGCAGCCCGGTCACCGCCTCGATCAGGCTCGTCAGGTTGCCCCCGTGCCCGTTCACCACCAGCAGGCGGTCCGCCCAGCGCAGCATCGAGCGGCCGATCTCCGTGATCAGCGGTCGCAGCGCGGCGTGGCCGATGGACACCGTGCCCGGGAAACCCTCGTGCTCGCCGCTCGCCCCGTACGGCTGTGCCGGTGCGATGACCAGATCCACCTCGCCGCGCAGCCGCGCGGCAGCCCGCTCGGCGACCGCTGAGGCCACCGCGACGTCGGTGTCCAGCGGCAGGTGCGGGCCATGCTGTTCGCAAGACCCGAGGGGCAGCAGGACCAGGGGGCGGCGGCGCTCTACGTCCGGCCAGCCCAGGTCCGCGAGCCGGGTGGTCACTGCCATCTCAGACGGTTCCCAGCGCCCGGGTGAATCCTCCCGGAATCACCACGTCGTCGGTCGTCAGTTCGTGGACGGATGAGCGCCCCAGCCCCAACAGGGCCGAGTCGATGCCGCCGCGCAGGATGTCCAGCACGTTCTCGACCCCGGCCTGCCCGTTCGCCGCCAGGCCCCACAGGTACGCGCGCCCGATCATCACCGCCCTCGCACCGAGCGCCAGCGCCTTGACCACGTCGCTGCCGCGGCGGACGCCCCCGTCGAGCAGGATCTCGACCTGGTGACCCACGGCCTCGGCGATGACCGGCAGGACACGGATCGGCGCCGGCGTTGCGTCCAGGTTGTTGCCGCCGTGGTTGGACACCGAGATCGCGCTCACACCCGCATCGACGGCCCGCCGCGCGTCGTCGACCCGGCAGATGCCCTTGAGCAGGAAGGGGCCGCCCCACTGCTCACGCAGCCACGCGATGTCCTCCCACGACGGAGGCGGGGTCTGCATCCACTCGCCGTAGGCTCCGAAGAACGTCGGTGCCGCTTCACCGGGCTCGACAAGGTTCGGCGCCGTCAGGTCCGGCAACCGCCGGGACTTGGCGAAATCGAGCAGCCAGCGCGGACGGGTCAGGCCCTCGGGAGCGAACCGGAGCATCGCCTTGAGGTCCAGACGCTCGGGGATCTTGGGGCTGCCCCAGTCCCGGCCGTGGGAGAAGGACCAGTCGAGGGTGACGATCAGGCCTTTGGCGCCGGTCGCGCGGGCGCGCTCCATACGCCGTAGCATCGCCTCCCGAGTCCCCATCCAGTACATCTGGAAGAACGTCTGGGGATTGGCTGCAGCAACCTCGGCCAGCGGCTTGCTCGCGAACGAGCTGAGCCCGATCGCCGTGCCGCGGGCCGCTGCCGCGCGAGCCACCGCCACCTCACCGTCGGGATGCACCGCCTGTACTCCCGTCGGGGAGATGATCACAGGCAGCGAGATCTCCTCCCCCATGACCGTCGTCGCCATCTCCCGCTTGGCCGACAGGCCGGCCACGTGCGGAGCGAATCCCAACTGCGCGAACGCCTCGGTGTTGTCGTCGTAGGACACACCCTTCTCAGAACCGGCGAGCAACGCGCTGTAGACGGACTTCGGCAGCCGCCGCTGGGCCCGCCGCTGGGCCTCGGCCACCGTCTCGAACCATCCGCTCATGACCATCCTCTCTCGTTGTCTCTGCTCGGCCGTACACGTGTCCGGCTGTTCACCGCAGCTCCATGCCTGCCAGCGGGCTCTCGTCGCAGAAGCGATCCGGACGGCTGATCCGCATCGCGGGCATGCCCAGGGAGACCTTCCGGTGCGAGTGGTCGGTGCCCTGGCGTGGCAGCCGGGTACGGTCCACCGCGGACAGTGCGGCGGCACCATGGCCCTTGACGCACTCCGGATCCGGGCCGTCCAGCGGCAGGCCGGTGAAGAACTTCGCCGCCATGCAGCCGCCCTGGCAGGCATCGAAGGCCGAACAACCCGAGCAGGCGCCGCCGGAGGAGGGCCGACGCAGGTCGGCGAAGAGCTCGGAGTCCTGCCACACCCGCTCGAAGCCGCCGGGTGAGCGGACGTTGCCCGCCTTGAACGCGTCGTGGATGGCGAACGGGCAGGCGTACACGTCCCCGACCGGGTCGATCAGGCAGACCACACGCCCTGCCCCGCACAGGTTGAGCCCCGGTATCGGGGCCGAACCCAGTGCGTTGAGGTGGAAGAAGGAGTCCCCGGTGAGCACCCGGTCGCCGTGGTCGACAAGCCAGGCGTAGATCTCGCGCTGCTGGTCGGCTGTGGGGTGCAGCTCGTCCCAGACGTCCGCGCCACGGCCGGACGGCCGCAGCCGGGTGATCCGCAGTTGCGCCCCGTACCGGTCGGCGATCGCGGCGAAGGCGTCCAGCTGTGAAACGTTCTGCCGGGTCATCACCACGGAGATCTTGAACTCCTCGAATCCGGCGGCGGCGAGGTTCTCCATGGCCCGCAGCGCCATGTCGTACGAGCCGGGGCCGCGGATCGCGTCGTTGACCTCGCGCGTCGCGCCGTCGAGCGAGATCTGCACATCGACGTAGTCGGTGGCTGCCAGCTGCTGCGCGCGCCGGGGACTCAGCCGCAAACCGTTGGTGGAGAACTTCACCCCCACCTGGTGGGCGATCGCGTAGTCCAGCAGCTCCCAGAAATCGGGGCGGACCGTCGGCTCGCCGCCGCCGACATTGACGTAGAACACCTGCATCCGCTGCAGTTCGTCGATCACCGATGTGATCTCGCCGGTGGACAGCTCCAGGGGGTCGCGCCGCCCGGAGGAGGACAGGCAGTGCGCGCAGGCAAGGTTGCACGCGTACGTCCACTCCCAGGTCAGACAGATCGGCGCGTGCAGGCCTCCTTTGAACTGTTCGACGAGGGGAGGCACGCGCTCGGCACGTGTGGTGTCGTAACGGGGGGGCATCAGCGCACTCCGGTTCCGCTTCGCTGAGGAATGATCATGTCGGTGGCGGCCAGCGAGGCCAACGCGCGCAACCAGGCCCCGCGCCGCACGTCGGGGACGCCCGCCAGGGCTTCCCCGACGCTGGGGTGCCTGTCCAGTCCCCGGACCAGTTCGACCAGTTCCGGTTCCTTCAGGAAGGACAGCCGGCGATTGCCGAAGTGGTACGCGAGCGCCCCGAACGGCTCGGGACGCAGCGCGACGCAGGGGTTCAGCCGGTAGGGCTGTGTCGCATCGAACGGGGAGGACATCGCGGCGGCCCTAGTAGACGCCGCACATGCCGTCGATGGAGACCTCTTCGACGAGGAGCTCCTCGGTCAGGTCATCGGCCGCGACGGCGCCGGCGGTCTCCGGGTCCTGCTCGATGGTGCGGGTGTCGTCGTGCATGGCGAACCTCCAGGAACGGGGGTGGGGGTTGAGGGATGTGAGCCCGGGGCACAGTGCGGTGCCCGGTCGGGACTCGACGTTAGATGCGGGCCGGGCCCCGTCCCACCGTGCTTTCGGCTGCCCTCGCCCTGTCCGGTCGGACAGGTGCGGCACCACCGTCTCCGGAGGCCACAGTCGGCCACCTGTCCGACCGGACAGGTGGCCTCCCCTCCGTTCGTGCCCAGCTGCCATCCATGCGGCCGGTATCCCGGCCGCACCGGTTCCTTGAAGGTGAATCACGCCACCAGCTTCCGGCGCGTTCCTGCACCCCCGGGACCGTGCGTCACCGGCAAGGGAGCGGTCGTCGCAGTAGGCGCGGATCACCGCGCGGAGAGGACAGATTCGGTCATGCAGGTCGACGAACTTCTCAAGCCCTTCCCGATCAAGGAATTCCACCCGTTCCCCCGGGCCCTCATGGGCCCCGGTGCCCACGAGCTCATCGGCCCGGAGGCCAAGAAGCTCGGCTTCCGTCGCACCCTGGTGATGACGACGGGACTGCGCGGCAGCGACACCGTGCACAAGATCGTCGAGTCGATGAAGTACCACGGTCTCGAGGTCGTCGTGTACGACAAGGTCGAGTCGAACCCCAAGGACTACAACGTCATGGACGCCGTGGCGCTGTACCAGGAGAACAAGTGCGACTCGTTCGTGTCGATCGGCGGTGGGTCCTCGCACGACGCGTGCAAGGGCGCGCGGATCTCGGTGGCTCACGACGGCCGGAGCGTCAATGACTTCGAAGGGTTCAACAAGTCGGAGAACCCGAAGAACCCCCCGCACATCGCGGTTTCCACCACGGCCGGCACCGGCTCGGAGACCTCTTGGGCGTACGTCATCACCGACACCACCACCGACCCCGACAACCCGCACAAGTACGTCGCCTTCGACGACGCCTCCGTGGCATCGCTCGCCATCGACGACCCGACGCTCTACTACGACTGCCCCCTGGACTACACCGCGCAGTGCGGCTTCGACGTGCTCGCGCACGCCTCGGAGCCATACGTCTCGCGGCTGAACTTCCAGCCATCGCTGGGCAACTCGCTGCACGCCATCCGGCTGACCGCGCAGCACCTGAGGCAGGCCGTGTGGAACGGCCAGGACCTGGCCGGCCGCGAGGGCATGATGTACGCCCAGTACATCGCCGCGCAGGCGTTCAACTCCGGTGGCCTGGGCATCATCCACTCCATCTCCCACGCGGTCAGTGCCTTCTACGACACCCACCACGGCCTCAACAACGCCATCGCGCTGCCCCGGGTGTGGGCGTTCAACATGCCGGCGAACTACGAGCGGTTCGCCGACATCGCCGAGGCGATGGGCGTCGACACGCACGGGATGACCAAGGTCCAGGCCGCCGAGGCGGCTCTGGAGGCGGGCATCCGGCTGCTGCGCGACGTCGGCATCCCGGAGAAGTTCACCGACGTCACGCAGGACAGCTACTCGAAGAACCGGCTCGGCCGGGGCCCGACGAAGTTCTACGAGCAGGCATCGGTGATCAAGGGTGATGCCGCCGACGTCGACCGGATCACCAACCACGTCCTTGGTGACGCCTGCACCCCGGGCAACGCCAAGGAGTGCACTTTCGACACCGTCCGGCCCGTCGTCGAGCACTGCATGACCGGCGACTTGGACGACCTGCTCAGCTGAGCGACATCCGCGCGGGTGGGGACGGCTTTGTCGTCCCCACCCCGTGCCCCCGGACGGAGGACCCGTGCTCGACGCATCTCACCACCACGACATGCCACCGCAGGAGTTCGGATCGGTCGGCGACGTCATCGAGCGGTTCAGCGCTCATGGCTACATCGCCGACCGCCGCCTCGCCACCACCGTGTTCCTGTTGTCCCGACTGAACAAGCCGGTCCTGCTGGAAGGCCCTGCCGGCGTCGGAAAGACCGAACTGGCCAAGACCCTCGCCGCGGCCACCGGCCGCCGACTGCTGCGCCTGCAGTGCTACGAGGGCCAGGACGAGAGCAAGGCGCTCTACGAGTGGGACTACGGCAAGCAGCTGCTGTACACCCAGATGCTGCGAAACAAGATCGGGGACATCACCGCCGACGCAGCCGACCTGGCAGACGCAGTGCACCGCATCGGTGAGCAGGACAGCGTGTTCTTCTCCGACCGCTTCCTCGCACCGCGCCCGCTGCTGGACGCGATCCGCGGCGAGCAGCCCGCGGTGCTGCTGATCGACGAGGTCGACCGCGCCGACGAGGCCCTGGAAGCGGTCCTGCTGGAGTGCCTGGCCGAGTACCAGGTCTCGGTGCCGGAGATCGGCACATATACGGCGAAGATCCCGCCGTACGTGGTACTGACCTCCAACAACACCCGCGACCTGTCCGCCGCGCTCAAGCGTCGCTGCCTGCACCTGTTTCTGGACTACCCGGACGCCGAGCGGGAGTTGGAGATCCTGCGCTCCAAGGACACCGGGCTGTCCGAGGCCGCTGCCCGCCGCCTGGTGGAAGTGGTGCGCGGACTGCGCGAGCTGCCGCTGCGCAAGAGCCCCAGCATCTCCGAGACCATCGACTGGGCCCGCACCCTCGCCGTGCTCGGCGTCCAGGAGCTCGACCCGGCGGTGCTTGCCGAGACGGCGAACGTCGTTCTCAAGTACGAGCGCGACATGAACCGTGCGCTGGAAGTCCTGCCCCGCCTCGTCGACCCCAACCGCGTACTTCCCGGGCCGGGCCATGGGCACGGGCATCACCACGGGCAGTCCGGCGGGCACCAGCACGGACCGGGACACAGCCACGGACCGGGACACAGCCACGGCCCCGGACACAGCCACGGACCGGGCCACGTGCACCGGGACGCGCCCGCCGACGAACCCGACGGGCGGGCGGTGCGAGCGGCCATGGACGAACAGGGCCGGCACGACGACGGCTACTACGGCGCCCCCGGCCCCGGCCCGACCCGGCGCCCCACCACCGGCAGCGGCCAGGGCGCCCGCGCCTTCGCAGCCGTCTCTCGACGGCCGAGGTCCGAATAGGAGGTGGCGGGGTGGAGAGCAGCCTGCACCGATTCGTGCGCCTGCTGCGCCTGTTCGGGATGCGGGTGTCCGTGTCCGAGGCCATGGACGCGATGCGCGGGGCGGCCCAGCCGGGTGTCCTCACCGACCGGGACACGCTCCGCGAGGCGTTGCGCATGACGCTGGTCAAGGACCGGCGTGACGACGCGCTGTTCGACGACCTGTTCACCGCGTTCTTCTCGCTGCGCCCGGTGGACGGGACATCCGACGGCCATGGCCACAGCCACGAGCACGACGACCTCGGCGACACCGGGGAGCTGGAGTCGTTCGCCGTCTCCGAAGAGCCGTCGCAGACCCCGCAGCAGGGACACAGCCACGGCAAACCGGCCGACATCCGGGACTTCTTCGACCAACAGGACCTGGCCCAGCAGTACAACCTGCACCAGGAGGCCAACAAGATCGATCTGGCTTCCATGACCGACGAGATCGTTCTGTCCAAGGACGGCAGCGCCGTCGGCCGGGGCAGCGCCCCGGCCGTCCAGCTGGAGACCGAGCGGCTGCACGGCGCGGGGGTCCCGGGGCAGCTCGCAGCGCAGACCGGCCACCGGATCGGCACCGAACTGACCGTCGCCCAGCAGGACGCCCTGCTCGGCTGGCTCGCGGACACCTCCGAGGAGCTCGACGATGCGGAGGTGTCCGCGCTGCGCCGGCAGCTGGCCGGTGTCATCGAGAACTTGCCCGAGCTGCTGAAGCGCCATCTCGACCGCCTGGCCGAACTGCAGTCGGTGGCCGTGGAGTCCGCCCGTGTCGTCGAGCGTGCCCCGGCGGAAACGGTCGACGAGGACGAGCGGAACCAGCTGGAGGAAGCGCTGCGCCGGGTGGGCCGGTCCCTGCACGGTGCGTTGACCAGTCGCAAGCGCACCACACCGCGCGGCCGTGTCCACCCGGGCCGCACCATGCGCAGGAACATGCGCTACGACGGAGTGCCGTTCCGGCCGGTCACCGTCACCCGGGCGGAGGACAGACCACGCCTGGTGGTCCTGGTGGATGTCTCGCTGTCGGTGCGCGCCACCGCCCGTTTCACGCTGCACCTGGTGCACGGCCTGCAGTCCCTGTTCGGCCAGGTCCGCTCCTTCGCCTTCGTCGACGAGCCCATGGAGATCACCGAACTGTTCGTGGAGCACCCTCTGGAGCGGGCACTCGGGCTGGTCTTCGACGGGCTGCCGGCCGGCGGCCTGCTCGACACCGACGCGAACTCGGACTACGGCAGGACCTTCGAGCTGTTGTTGTCCGAGCACAGCCCGGCCCTGGGCCGGCGGACCACGCTGCTGGTACTGGGCGACGGCCGCGGCAACGGCAACGACCCCAAGACCGCTGTGTTCGAGGAGGTCAGCCGCAGGGTGAGACAGACCGTCTGGCTGACCCCGGAACCCCGGTACTCGTGGGTGCTGGGCGCCTGCGACCTACCGCACTACGCGGAGTTCTGCGACCGGGTCCATGTGGTCTCCGACCTCGCCGGGCTGCAGCACACCGCCCATCGGATGTCAGCGAAGGCGACCGGACGATGAGCACTGTCACCCGCCACCGCACGGAGCCGGCGTCATGAGAGTTCCCAGCCTCGGGCTCGAGGCACACCGCATCGATCCGCTGGCGCCGAACCCGCCCGGCCGGTATACGGATCACCTGGTCGTCGTCGTTCGGGAGAAGCCACCCGGCGGCGACACTGCCCCCGCCCCGATCGTACGGACGGACCACTTCTGTCTACGCCGGCGTGGCCGCCGGGTGGAGGTGGGCCACTGGCTGCGCCTCGACCAGCTGGACAACGACCTGGCCGGACTGCTCGCGGAAGAGCTGTTCTCGCCCGGGTGGCTGTCGGGGCCGGACATCTTCGAGCGTGTCTTCACCGGGGTGGTGCGGTCCTGCGTGGATGGAGCCCTCGCCTCCTGGACCACCTTCTACGACAACACCCTGACCCGGATCCGCGAGTGCTGGCGGACACCCATGCCGGCGGCACACTCCTCGATCACCGGATTCGCCCCCGTCTACCGCCGCACCCTCGATCTGGTGACTCCCGGCACGGTGCTGGACGTGGGCTCCTGCTTCGGCTTCCTGCCCCTGATGCTCGCCGAGCGCAACGAGATGGGGCTCCTCCCCTTGGCTTCACCGGGGGTGCCCCCACCGGACGACGCCCGGGGAGGGCCGCTCAACACCGTGATCGCCTCCGACCTGTCACCCGGCACCATGCGGCTCCTGGACGCCGTTGCCGGCGCACGCGGCCTGCATCTGGACACGCTGGCCTGCGATGCGGCGCGGGTGCCGTTGCCGGACAGCTCCGTGGACACGGTCACGGTCATCCACGTGCTGGAGCATCTGGAACCTGCGCACGGCGACGCGGTCGTGCAGGAGGCTCTGCGGCTCGCCCGGCGGCGGGTAGTGGTGGCCGTGCCCTTCGAGGACGAACCGACCGCGGCCTACGGCCACGTACGGTGCTTCGACCGCGATCAGCTCGTCGCGCTGGGCGGCCGTACCGGTCACCGGTTCTCCATCGCCTCGTATCACGGCGGCTGGCTCGTCATCGAACTCGACTGAACCCGGACCCTTCTTGGTCCCGGTCCCTGGACCTGCGCCATCCCGAAGAAGAAACAGCGAGACGCAAAGCGGCTGACCTGACGGAAAGCCGGGGCCGGCAGTCACCGGCCCCGGCTTTCCGTCTCAGATCACACCCAGCTTGGTGGCCTCGTAGACGACTTCCGCCCGGCTGCTCGCGTCCAGCTTGCGCATAATGTTGCGAACGTGGAACTTTACCGTGGTCTCCGAGATGTACAGCTCGGTGCCGATGACCCGGTTGCTCAGACCGTGGGCGAGCAGTTCCAGCACCTTCAACTCCCTTGCGGTGAACGCGGGCTGTTCGGGCTGAACGCGCATCGAGCGCACCATCGCGGCGGCCGAACGCGAGTCGAAGGCACTCTCGTTGCGAGCCACCGCGCGGATCGAGCGCAGCAGTTCGGTGGTGTCCACGTCCTTGACCACGTAACCTCGCGCGCCGTGGTGGATCGCCTCCATCACCAGGGAGTCGTCCAGGAACGTGGTGAGCACCAGCACCGCCAGCCCCGGATGCCGTTCCGTGAGCGTCGAGCACAGCTTCAGACCCTCGGTATCGGCTCCCGTGGACAACTTGAGGTCCAACAGCACGATCGCCGGCCGTGTTCGCTCGGTGACCGTCATCGCCTCGTCAGCCGTGCTCGCCTCACCGACGACTTCCAGGTCGCTCTCGCGCTCCAGGATCGAGCGCAGCCCGTGCCGGACGATCGCGTGGTCGTCGACCAGCACGATACGCACGGGCGAGGTGAGGTCCGTCGTCTGCTGCTCAGTGGTCATCGGACACCTCCTGATCGACGCCCACCGGCAGCGGGATGTCCACCCGCAGCAGGATGCCACCCATCCTCGACCGGTGGATGGACAGGACGCCGCCAAGCTCCTCCGCCCTGGCCACCATGTTCGCCAGCCCGCGGTGGCGTCCCGACAGGTCGGTGGCCCGGGACAGCTGCAGCGCGCGGCGCAGTTGGGCCGGGTCACCGGTGCCGTCGTCCGACACACTCAAAACCACGGCCTCGGGCAGGTATCGCAGCCGCACCAGCGCTCGGTCGGCTTTGCCGTGCGTGGCAGAGTTGAACAAAGCCTCCCCTGTCAGTCGCAGGATCGACTGTTCGGCCTGTGGCGGGAGCGGCACTGGGCTGCCCTCTACCCGCACCCGTACGTCCAGGGCCGTCGGCAGGTGCACCGTGGAGAGTCGCTCAAGCATCACAGGCAGTGGGCCTGGCGGCTCCTCCGAGGTGTGGTGCAATGCGTAGATCGCGGCGCGTAGCCGCTCCACGGCCTGCCGGTTGAGGTCCTTGGCCGAGGTCAGCCGCTGGGCGATGTCTCCGGCCTGCCCACCCAGCGCCTCCAACTCTGACCGGCACACTTCGATGGTCATCCCTGCGCTCAGCACGTACTGGGTGACGCTGTCGTGCAACTCGCGGGCGATCCGGTGCCGTTCGTAGTCCAATGCCTGCCTCTGCATCGCTTCGAGCAGCCGCTGCTGGGTCTCGGCCAGCTCGGCGCTACGCGCGGCCAGATCCCGGGCCTGTCGCTCGGCCGCCTCGGACAGCTCCTCGGTCCTTCCACGCAGCGTGGTGGCCGCGTGAAACAGGAACGAGTTGTGCAGCGCCACGGCAGCCTGGTTGGCCAGCACGCGCAGAATCGCCAGATCGGTGTCGGCCACCTCCAGCGCGCCCCCGGGACAGGCCGCGATCCCGCCGACCGGCTCGTCGTCCAAGGTCATAAGCGCTCGCACACACCCGTCTCCGTCGACCGACGACTCGACCTCCCACGGCCGGGTGCGCAGTACGTCCAGGTGCTCACGTACCTCAACGGGCAGTCTGGTCTCGTCGTCGATGAACAGGTCGTCGGCGAACAGCAGGAACCGCGGTCGGGCTGCGCGCAACGCGCCGTCTGCCACGGCCAGCAGCAGCCAGCGGGCGTGCAGATGCTCGGCTGCCGTCCGCACCACCGCCTCGACCAGGGCACGCGGACCCTCCGCGGTACGAACCAAGGCCCGGGAGATGCCGTCGAGTGCCTCCACCGTGCGCTCCAACCGTTCGGTGGAGCGCACGTAGGCCGGGTAGAACGACCGCTTCCCCGAACGCAGGCCGGTGAGCACGCCCAGATCGGCGGCGGCTCGCGAGTCTCGGCCAGGGGAACTCATCTCGGATCGTCTCACAGGGCCTCGCGGAACAGCGTCGCGACGTCCTGCACGTCGAGATCCCGGGGATTGGTGGCCATACATGCGTCCTTCAGCGCGGTGCGCGCCAGTCCGGGGACATCAGCCTCTGCGACCCCGAGGCTGCCCAGGCCCTTCGGGACACCGACGTCGTCCGCCAATGCGCGAACCAGCTCGGCGAGTTCGAGGGCCACTTCCTCGCTGGGTACGCCCGCGGTCGGAATGCCGGCAGCTTCGCCCAACGCAACGAACCGCTCCGGCCAGACCTGGGCGTTGAAGCGGATGACGTGCGGCAGCAGCACGCCGTTGACCACTCCGTGCGGCGCATCCAGCAGGCCCCCGACCTGATGGCTCATCGCGTGCGTCGCACCGAGGATCGCGTTGGTGAAGGCCATGCCGGCCTCCAGCGACCCTTGTGCCATCGCAAGCCGTGGGCTGACCTCCTTCGGCCGCACTTGGGTGTGCACCAGGTTTTCGATGATCAACTTTACGGCGTGAAGTGCGTGGTTGTCTGTCAGCGGGTTGCGCGCCCGGGAGACGAACGCCTCGATCGCGTGGGTCAACGCATCCAGTCCGGTGGCCGCGTTCAGCCACTCCGGCATGGTGGTGAGCAGGCGTGGATCGATCACCGAGATATCGGGCACCAGTGTGCGGCTGACAATACTGATCTTGATGTGCGCGGCCGTGTCGGTGATGACAGCGAACTGGGAGACGTCGGCACCGGTGCCCGAGGTGGACGGCACCATCACGGTGGGCGGGATGGGCTGCACGACCTGGTCCACGCCCTCGTAGTCGAGGATGTGCCCGCCATTGCTGGCCAGGATCGCCACGCCCTTGGCCGCATCGATACAGGAACCGCCGCCCAGCCCTATGATCACGTCGCTGCCGCTCTCCGCATACCGCTGAAAACCGGCTTCGACCTCGTGGCCCTTGGGATTGGGCGTGATGTCGTGCCACACCACAGGACGCAGGCCGACAAGGCGCAAGTAACCGACCGCCTCATCCACCCAGCCTGCCTCGATCAGTCCGGGGTCGGTGACGAGGAACGGTCGTCGGCCGCCGACCCGCAACGCACAGTGACCGAGCTCAGCCAGCGAGCCAGGGCCGAATACGATCTCCGGCACGTGGAATTTGGCCAGGCACGCTGGCTGGCGAAGAGCCCGGGTGTCGACTTTCTGCGGTCCCGCCAGCTCACCGTGGCCTTCGCCGCCACTCCAGTCAGCACTCGGCTCACTGCTTTTGGTTACCACGGCGCCTGGCAGTAGCGACATGCGACCTCCCGGGCCCGTGAAGTCTGCGATCTGCTCGTGGTGTTGATTTCACTGCTTCATCCGCCAGTAATAATACTGGTGTTACCCGAGGACAAAACCTAGGTGGACGGGCCAGGGCACGGCACTGTCCTTCCCGGCAGGCCGACCTGTCCAATCGGTCAGGTGCGCTTGGCCGCGTCCTG
The DNA here is from genome assembly GCF_054963655.1 of Streptomyces sp. HSS9-12. Taxonomy (NCBI): domain Bacteria; kingdom Bacillati; phylum Actinomycetota; class Actinomycetes; order Kitasatosporales; family Streptomycetaceae; genus Streptomyces; species Streptomyces sp. HSS9-12. Next base: position 114,219 of record NZ_JBUEGC010000008.1, read on the forward strand.
GCAGACGATTGACGGTTGTCCCTGCTCAACGACAACCAGGTCGGGAAAGCCCATGTCAGTGCGTGGTGACCTCCGGCAGCGAAGGGCTGTGCTGGAGGATGAGTGGTCCCGTTGGGTGCCGGCGCTGAGAGCGACCGGCCGATCACCCGACAGTGGCACCCTGTGCCGTGAGGTGACCGAGTCCTGGCTCCGCTCCCTGAGCACTGTGGATCCGCGCCGGGACAGTGCCCCCGTGTCCGACGGGGGCTCGGTCCACCATCGCTGGTCCGGCTCACCGCTGCGCCGACCGATTGACGACCTCGCCGACGAATTGCGCAGCATCGCCGACGACGCCGGCTTCATCACCGCGATCACCGACGAGTCCGGCACGATCCTGTGGACACGCGGCGACAGAGCGATGCGGCGGCGGGCAGAACAGGTCAACTTCGCGCCCGGTGGACGGTGGGACGAAGAGGCCATGGGCACCAACGCCCTGTCCCTCGCGTTGCGCACCGGCCGTCCCAGCAGCGTGTTCTCCGCCGAGCACCTGGTGGCGGCCCTGCACGGCTGGGTCTGCTACTGCGCACCTATCCACGGCCCGAATGGACGGATCCTGGGTGTACTGGACCTTTCCACGACCTGGGACCGCTCGCACCCCTTGGCCATGTCCACCGTGCGCACTCTGGTGTCCACCATCGAAACCCGGCTGCGCGCCGACCTGCCCGACAGGTCGGACGCGGACCCGGTCGAATTGCGGCTGACCTGCCTCGGCACCGAAGAGGCGGTACGCGACGGCGTGCCGCTGCGTCTGCGGCCACGCCAGCTGGAGATCCTGACGCTGCTCGCGCTGGAACCGGAAGGCTTCTCACCGGAACGGCTGCGCGAGGCACTGTACGGCGAACGACCGGTCACGGCTTCAACGTTCAAAGCGGAAGTGTCGCATCTGCGGCGCGCCCTCGGGGGGTGTGTCGCCACCCGCAGGTACGCGTTGACCACGCCGATCACCTGCGATGCCGTCGACGTACTGCGTGCGTTGCGGAACGGCGACACGACAACCGCCGTTCGCCGTTACCGCGGCCCGCTGTTGCCCCAGTCGGAGGCGCCGAGAATCGTGGAATGGCGCGAGCACCTGGAGGTCGCCATACGGGAGGCCGTACTGGCCAGCAGCCACCCGGAGCACGCCATCCACTACGGCGAGCGCGCACCGTATGATGCGGAAATTCACGAGCACGCGCTGCGCCTTCTGGGCCCGGTCGACGTTCGCCGCGCGATTGCGATCAGCCGTCTGAACACCGCCCTGCGCGACTGAGCAAGGCCTGGTCGTCCGGCGTGCCACAGCCCTCAGCAGTCACGGGAGCGGGGCGCGCCAACCTTTCACCAACCTCGACGGACCACGTTGACCTGGGTCACGACGGCTTGAGCCGTCGCGTCACAGCATTCGCATCCACCGAGGAGAGCCGCAATGGTGTACGCGCAGCCAGGAACCGAGGGCAGCATCGTCAGCTTCGCCCGGCGATACGACAACTTCATCGGCGGCGACTGGGCCGCCCCCGTAGAGGGCCAGTACTTCGACAACACCTCGCCGGTGACCGGACAGGCCTTCTGCCAGGTCGCCCGGTCCACGGCGGCCGACATCGAACTCGCCCTGGACGCCGCCCACGCCGCAGCCGGTCAGTGGGGTCGGACCTCGGCCACCGAGCGGGCGAACATCCTGAACAAGATCGCCGACCGGATCGAGGAGAACCTCGAGAAGATCGCCGTCGCCGAGACATGGGAGAACGGCAAGCCGGTCCGCGAGACACTGGCCGCCGACATTCCCCTGGCCATCGACCACTTCCGCTACTTCGCCGGCGTGGTCCGCGCCCAGGAAGGCAGCATTGCCGAGATCGACGCCGACACCGTCGCGTACCACTACCACGAGCCGCTCGGCGTGGTCGGCCAGATCATCCCGTGGAACTTCCCCATCCTGATGGCCGCCTGGAAGCTGGCCCCGGCGCTGGCCGCCGGCAACTGCGTGGTCATCAAGCCCGCCGAGCAGACCCCCGTCAGCCTCCTGCTCGTCGTCGAGCTGATCGCCGACCTGCTTCCGCCCGGCGTGCTGAACGTCGTCAACGGATTCGGCGTGGAGGCCGGCAAGCCGCTGGCGTCCAGTTCGCGCATCGCCAAGGTGGCCTTCACCGGCGAGACCACCACCGGGCGGCTGATCATGCAGTACGCCAGCGAGAACATCATCCCCGTCACCCTGGAGCTGGGCGGCAAGAGCCCGAACATCTTCCTTCCGGACGTCGCGGCCGCCGACGACGACTTCCTGGACAAGGCCATCGAGGGCTTCGTGATGTTCGCCCTCAACCAGGGCGAGGTGTGCACCTGTCCCTCCCGCGCACTGGTCCACTCCTCGATCTACGACGAGTTCATCAGCCGCTGCGTCGAGCGCACCAAGGCCATCACCAGCGGCAACCCGCTCGACCCGGCCACCATGGTTGGCGCCCAGGCCAGCAACGACCAGTACGAGAAGATCCTCTCCTACATCGACATCGGCAAGAAGGAAGGCGCCGAGGTCCTCGCCGGCGGCAACCCGCGCACCGTGGCCGGCCTCGAGGGCGGCTACTACATCGAGCCCACCATCTTCCGCGGCACCAACGACATGCGGATCTTCCAGGAGGAAATCTTCGGTCCGGTGGTCTCGGTCACCACCTTCGACTCGGTCGACGAGGCCCTGAAGATCGCCAACGACACCCTCTACGGCCTGGGCGCCGGTGTGTGGACCCGTGACGGCAACACCGCCTACCGGCTCGGTCGCGAGATCAAGGCCGGCCGCGTGTGGACCAACTGCTACCACGCCTACCCGGCACACGCGGCCTTCGGCGGCTACAAGAAGTCCGGCATCGGGCGGGAGACCCACAAGATGATGCTCGACCACTACCAGCAGACCAAGAACCTGCTGGTCAGCTACTCGGCGAAGAAGCTCGGATTCTTCTGATGAGCACCCGCACCAGACGTGTCCAGCTCACGGCGACCGCCGAGGACCTCGTGCGACGGCTGGCCGCAGAGCACGGGCCGGTGATGTTCCACCAGTCCGGCGGGTGCTGCGACGGGAGCGCGCCCATGTGCTATCCGCGTGGCGACTTCCGGGTCGGCGCCTCGGACGTTCTGCTCGGTCGCTTGGCCGGCGACACCCCGTTCTGGATGAGCGCCGACCAGTACGCGTACTGGCAGCACACCCACCTCACCGTCGACGTGGTCGCGGGCAGGGGCAGCGGATTCTCCCTGGAAGCGCCGAAGGGTGTGCGCTTCCTGCTCCGGTCCCGGTTGCTCACGGACGAGGAGCTGGAGCTCATCAGCGCCGAGCCTCCACTGCCGACAGGAGCCGACGCGGCCGAACAATGATCCGTACTGCGCGGGCAGCGGACACTCGACGACCACCGTGATGGCGCAGGCGGTGGTGACAGCGGGGCCGGACACCACGGCGTCCGGCCCCGCGCCCACTCTCCCTTGTGGAATACCTCCCCAGGGCCGGACACCACGGCGTCCCCCCCCAACAGGACTGCGCAGCCTGCGGCTGCTGATGCGGCCCGGACACGGCACTGTGACGGCACCGCGACGTGTTCGTACGTCGCGGTGCCGTCACCTCCGGTCCGAAGCACGACGGTCGTGTCGAACAGGCCGCTCAGGAAGCTGCTCGTGAACTGGCCGACCGCCATGGACCGACGGAGTCCGCTTCGGACTTTGCAGTGGAGTCGGTCAGTTCACGCGGCATGGCGGTTCCTCGCCGTCGAGGAATGCCTGAAGGTTCTCCAGCACCAGCATCCCCATCGCGGTCCGGGTGGCCAGCGTCGCACTGCCCAGGTGGGGCAGAAGGACGACGTTCTCCAGCGCGATCAGCTCCTTGGGAATCGCGGGCTCGCCCTCGTAGACGTCGAGGGCAGCGCCCGCGATCACCCCCTCCCGCAGCGCCGTTATCAGCGCCTGCTGGTCAAGGACGTCCCCGCGGGCGGCGTTGACCAGGATCGCGGTGGGTTTCATGCAGCGCAGGCGGGCGGCGTTGATCAGGTGGTAGTTGGCATCACCGCCCGGCATGTGCAGCGAGACGAAGTCGGCGGCGGCGAGGACCTCCTCGATGGTGTCCAGCCGCTTCGCTTCGCCGACGCCGTGATCGGGAAGGTGCTCCTGCGCGTCGTAGAACACCACCCGCATGCCGAACCCGTAATGGGCCCGCCGGGCGACCGCGGCACCGATCCGACCCATCCCAAGGATCCCCAGGGTCTTTCCCGTCACCTCGGCACCCATCATGTGGGTCGGGCGCCATCCGGTCCACCGCCCCGCCCGCAGCTCCCGTTCCCCCTCGCCGGCGCGCCGTGCGGCCATCAGCAGCAGGGTCATGGCGGTGTCGGCGGTGGCGTCGGTCAGCACGCCGGGCGTATTGGTGACCACCACCCCCGCTTCGGCCGCCGCGACCACGTCGATGTGGTTGTAGCCGACGCCGAAGTTGCCGAGGAACCGCGTACGGACTCCGCCCCGGAACAACTCAGCGGGCATCCGGTCCGACACCGTCGGCAGCACGATGTCGGCCTCCTTCAGCGCCCGGCGCAATCCCTCCGGCCCGAGGGGCTCGTCCTGCCGGTTCAGCCGTACCGACGGGAACCGGCTACGCAGTTCCTCCTCGACTTCCCCGGGCCATCTCCTGGTCACGACGATCACGGGCTCGCTCATCACACACCTTCCGCCTCCGCCAGTCCTTGCTCACTCAGATGCCGGCATGCCTCAGGCCGACCTGGCCAGCCGGCCACTCGCCTCAAGCACCTCTGCGACGGTGCGGCCCATGCTGGACGGGTCGGGCGCCACCGTCACACCCGCCGCGGTCAGGATCTCCACCTTCTCCTGGGCCGATTCCCCTGCCGCCGAGACGATCGCGCCCGCGTGCCCCATCTTGCGGCCCCGCGGTGCGGCGAGGCCGGCGATGTAGGCGATCACCGGCTTGCTCATGTGATCGGCCACGAACCGGGCGCCCTCGGCCTCCTGAGGTCCCCCGATTTCCCCGACCATCACGACGGCGTCGGTCTCGGGATCGTCCTCGAACAGTTCGAGGATGTCCCGGAAGGACGATCCGTTGACCGGGTCCCCGCCGATGCCGACCGAAGTGGACACCCCCAAGCCGCGGGCCTTCAACTGCGAAGCCGCCTCGTAGCCGAGGGTGCCGCTCCTGCCGACGATCCCGATCCGACCCGGCAGGTAGATGTGACCGGGCATGATGCCGAGCAGCGCACGGCCCGGACTGATCGTGCCCGCGCAGTTCGGGCCGGTCAGGCGCATCCGGTCGACATCCCGGTAACGCCGCATGTACCGCTTCACCAGCATCATGTCCTGGGTGGGGATGCCGTCGGTGATGCACACGCAGTGCCGGATGCCCGCGTCGGCGGCCTCCATGATCGAGTCGGCGGCGAACGGGGGCGGGACGAACACGATCGACGCCTCCGCCCCGGTCTCGGCGACGGCCTCCTTGACCGTGTCGAACACGGGGCAGCCATGCACCGTGGTCCCGCCCTTCCCGGGTGTCACCCCGCCGACGACGTTGGTCCCGTAGGAGAGCATCTCCTCGGTATGGAACTGTCCGATCCGGCCGGTGATGCCCTGGACGATGACGCGTGTCTTCTCGGTGAGCAGGATGGCCATGCTGCGTCCTTCCTCATCCGCCCGCGCCGGCCGCGGCGCGGAATTCCATCTCGGCCTCGACGGCACGTTCTGCCGCATCCGCAAGGGTGTCCGCGGTGACGATGGGCAGGCCGGATTCGGCGAGGATCCGCCTGCCCTCCTCGACGTGCGTCCCGGCGAGCCGGACCACGACGGGGAGCTGCACGTCGATCTTCCGGAACGCCTCGACGATGCCCTCGGCCACCCAGTCGCACCGGTTGATACCGGCGAAGATGTTCACCAACACCACCTTGACCTTGCTGTCCTGCAGGACGGCGCGGAAGGCCTTGAACACCCGCTCCGGTGAGGCACCGCCGCCGATGTCGAGGAAGTTGGCCGGCTCACCGCCCGCGAGTTTGATCATGTCCAGAGTGGCCATGGCGAGGCCCGCTCCGTTGATCATGCAGCCGATGTCGCCGTCGAGCCCGACGTAGGCGAGCCCGCGGTCGGCGGCGTGGCTCTCCCGGGGGTCCTCCTGACTGCGGTCCCGCAGTTCGGCGATGGCAGGCCTGCGGAACAGGGCGTTGTCGTCGAAGGACATCTTGGCGTCCAGCGCCACCAGGTCCTCGTCCGCGGTGACCACCAGCGGGTTGATCTCGAGCATCGCGGCGTCGAGGTCGCGGAACGCCCGGTACGCGGCCCGGAACAGCTGGCTCGCCTTCGCGATCTGGGACGGCGCGAGCCCGATGGCGAAGGCCAGTTCGCGCGCCTGGAACTCGAGGAATCCCGCAGCGGGTTCGACGGTCACCCGGACCAGTGCCTCCGGGTTCTCGGCAGCCAGTTCCTCGATCTCCATACCGCCCTCGGCCGAGGCCACCACCGTGATCTTCTCGGTGCTGCGATCGAGCACGATCCCGAAGTAGAGCTCCCGCTTGATCTCCGTGGCCTCTTCGACGTACACCCGGTACACGCACTTGCCCTGGGGAACCTGCCGGGTGACCAGTCGCCTGCCGAACAGTTCGTTGGCCGCCTCGGCGACCTCCCGGTCGGAGTGACAGATCTTCACCCCGCCCGCCTCGCCGCGTCCGCCGCTGTGGATCTGGGCCTTCACGACCCACCGGGTCCCCCCGAGCTCGGTGGCCCGGTAAGAAGCCTGCTCGGGGCTGTAGCTCAGCCCGCCTCGCGGAACCGGCACGCCGTAGCGGGCCAGCAGCTCCTTCGCCTGGTACTCGTGGATGTCCATGCCCTTACCTCCTCGCGGCGGCCGCGGCCCGGATCGCGTCGTCCACCGTGATCACGGCGCGCGCCATACGCTCCGACGCAGCGTCGATCATCTTGCCGTCCAGCGCCGCCGCCCCTCGGCCTTCCGCTTCGGCCTTGCGGAGTTCCTCGACGATGCGCCGCGCCTTGGCCACCTCGGCCTCGGGCGGGGTGAAGACCTCGTTGGCCAGGGCCACCTGGCTGGGGTGGATCGCCCACTTGCCCTCCGCGCCGAGGGCAGCGGCCCGGCGGGCACCGTCGAGGTAGCCGTCGGGGTCGGAAAAGTCTCCGAACGGCCCATCGATGGCCCGCAGTCCGTAGGCCCGGCACGCGACGATCATCTGGGACAGCGCGAAGTGCCACTGGTCCCCGGGGTAGTGCGGGTTGAGGCCGCCGATGCTCACCGTTCGTGCACGGAGGCTGGCGGCGTAGTCGGCGACGCCGAAGTGCAGGGCTTCGAGGCGGCCGCCGCTGGCCGCGATGGCCTCGACGTTGGCCATGCCCAGCGTCGTCTCGATGAGCGCCTCGGTCCCGATCCGGGCGGGCCACCCCTTGGCCTGCTCGATCTGACTGATCAGCACCTCCACGGTGTAGAGGTCCGCGGGCACACCGACTTTTGGCACCAGGACGGTGTGCAGCCGATCACCCGCCTGCTCCACCACGTCGACGACGTCGCGGTACATGTAGTGGGTGTCGAGGCCGTTGATGCGCACCGACACGGTCTTGCCCTTGGCAGCCCAGTCGATGTCACACAGCGCCTCGATGACGTTCTTGCGCGCCTGCTCCTTCTCCGGCGGCGCGACGGCGTCCTCAAGATCGAGGAAGACGAAGTCCGCCTCGCTGTCCGCCGCCTTGTCGATGAAGCTCGGGTTCGATCCCGGCACGGCCAGCTCGCTGCGCTGCAGCCGGGGCTGCCGCGGCGGGTAGAGGGTGTGGCTCATGGTGTGACTCCTCGGGTCGCGACTGCGGGTGCCGGTGGTGTGCCGGCGAGGGGATGGAAGCGCTGACGCTCACCGGCCGGTCAGCGCGGGCGAGTGAGCCGCGTCGAGCGGAGTGGCGGACCGGACGTCGGCGGTCCGGTAGTACGCCTGCGCGGCGGCGACGCCGGCACCGAGCTCGATGTCGGCTCCCGCATCGGCCAGCGACATCTCCGCCGCGGCCAGTGCGGACAGGCACATCACCTCGTTGAGGTCGCCCAGATGACCGATGCGGAACACCTTTCCGGCCACTTGCGACAGCCCTGCGCCGAACGATGTGCGATAGCGCTGGTAGCCGATGCGGCAGACCTCCGCACCGTCCACGGTGGCGGGCACGCGGATCGCCGAGACCGTGTCGGAGTACCACTCCGGGCCAGTGGCGCACAGCTCGAGGCCGAGCGCGTGCACGCCGCGACGCACGCCTTCGGCCAGCCGGTGATGCCGCGCGAACACCGCGGGCAGCCCCTCGGCGAACAACAGGTCCAGCGAGGCCCGCAGGCCGTGCAACAACGGAACCGGTGGGGTGTACGGGAAGTACCCCAGGTCGTTCGTCTTGATCATGTCGACGAAGTCGAAGTAGCACCGCTCCATCGTGGAATGTCGCGAAGCCTCCAACGCCTTTTCACTGGCGCCGAGTACCGCCAGGCCCGCCGGCAGCATCAGGCCCTTCTGCGAACCGGTCACCGCCAGGTCGACACCCCAGGCGTCCTGCCGGAAATCGATCGAGGCGATCGAGGACACCCCGTCGACGAACAACAACGCATCGGAACCCTGGGCGTCCATGACCTCGCGCACGGCGGCGACGTCGGAGGCCACGCCCGTCGCGGTTTCGTTGTGGGTCACGAAGACGGCCTTGATGGACCTGTCCTTGGACAGGTGGTACTCATAGTCGCGCACCGGCACGCCGCTACCCCATTCGACATCCACGCAGATGACGTCGAGGCCGAGGCGTTCCGCCATCTCGACCCACAGCTGGGAGAACTGCCCGAAGCGGGACATCAGGACCTTGTCGCCCCGGTTCAGAGTGTTACTGATGGCCGCTTCCCAGGCCGCGGTGCCCGAGCCGGGGTAGAGGAACACGCGGCCGGACGTCAATCCGAGCAAGGTCTTGAGGTTCTCGAACAGCGGCAGCGTCAGCTCCGGGAAGTCCGGAGCCCGGTGATCCTCCATCGGGACGTTCATCGCCCGCCGTACGACCTCGGGGACGTTCGTCGGCCCCGGAACAAAAAGGTGTGCGATTCCATGACGCATGTGCACCCACTCCTTACACGGCGTCTCCCCGAACGACCGAACAGCCCGGGTGATGCCGAATCAGGAAACATTGTTCACTCTTATGAAACCCTAAGGGGAGACCGGTCGTCGCCGCTACATCTCGGCCTTGAGTTTGCGCGATCGGGAAATGAGCGATTCCTCAAGCCACACAAGGAAAAGAAAGGGCTCCGGAGACGACCACATCGTCTCCGGAGCCCCGCACATCAGCGCTGCTCACCCCGCGTGGTCCCGCAGGAGCGTGGCGGCCCCGAGTACGCGCGCATCGCACTGCCCGCCCGCGCGTGCCGCCTGCTCGATCAGTTGCGCCCGCATCCTGGGGTCCCAGAACTTCACGATGTGATCGGCGATCGCCGCCACCGCATCGCGGAACGGGTAGTGCGCGAAGTGGGCCGCGATGTCGTAGGCCAACCGCAGTGACGTGTCCTGTCTCATCGATCACTCCACTCCGACCGCCACGTCCGTTCGCCCGGCCGTCCGTTCGCCATCTCCCGCCCGTCGGCGCACCGATACCTGCACCGCGGTGACCTTGTACTCGGGACAGTTCGTGGCCCAGTCCGAGTTCTCCGTCGTCACCACGTTCGCCCCGGTCACCGGGTGGTGGAAGGTTGTGTACACCACGCCCATCGGCACCCGGTCGGTGATCGTGGCGTGCAGCGTCGTCTCGCCGACCCGGCTGGACAGGACCACCGTGTCCCCTTCGCTGATCCCCCTGACTTCGGCATCGTACGGATGGATCTCCAGCAGATCTTCGGGATGCCACACCACGTTACGGGTCCGCCGGGTCTGCGCACCCACGTTGTACTGGCTCAGGATCCGGCCCGTAGTGAGGATCAACGGGTACTTCCGGGTGCTGCGTTCCTTCGTCGGTACGTACGGGGTGGGCACGAACCTGCCCTTGCCGCGCACGAATCCGTCGACGTGCATGATCGGCGTTCCGGTCGGCGCCGCGTCGTTGCACGGCCACTGTACGCTCCCCCGTTCGTCCAGCTTGGCGAAGGACACCCCGGCGAAGGTGGGCGTGACCGCGGCGATCTCGTCCATGATCTCGCGCGGGTGCGCATAGGACATGTCGTAGCCCATCGCCTGGGCGATCTCGCAGACGATCTGCCACTCGTCCTTGCCGGTCTTGGGCCGGATGACCGGCCGGACCCGGTTGATCCGCCGTTCCGCATTGGTGAACGTGCCGTTCTTCTCCAAGAAGGAGGTACCGGGCAGGAAGACGTGCGCGAACTTGGCCGTCTCGTTGAGGAAGAGGTCCTGCACGACCACCAGGTCCATGGCCTCCAGCGCCGCAGTGACGTGGCGGGTGTTGGGGTCGGACTGGGCGAGGTCCTCGCCCTGGACGAACAGGCCACGGAAGGTGCCGTCCAGCGCCGCGTCGAACATGTTGGGGATCCGCAGGCCCGGATCCGGCAGGATGGGCCGGTGCCACAAGGTCTCGAAGACCTCCCGGACGGCGTCGTCGGACACGTGCTGATACCCCGACAGCTCATGGGGGAACGATCCCATGTCACAAGAACCCTGCACGTTGTTCTGCCCGCGCAAGGGATTCACTCCGACGCCGTCGCGGCCGATGTTCCCGGTGACCATGGCGAGGTTCGCCATGCCCATCACCATGCTCGACCCCTGACTGTGCTCGGTGACCCCGAGTCCGTAGTAGATCGCCGAGTTGCCGGCGGTAGCGTAGAGGCGGGCAGCCGCGCGCAGCTCGGCCGCCCGCACACCGGTGATCTCCTCGGTCGCCTCAGGGCTGTTCTCCTCGCGCGCGATGAACTCCGCCCACTCGGCGAAGCCTTCACAGCGGGAATCCACGAAGGACCGATCCACCAGATCCTCGGTGACGGTCACATGTGCCATCGCGTTGATTACCGCGACGTTCGTGCCCGGCCTCAGCTGGAGGTGGTGCGCGGCCTCCACGTGGGGTGAGCGGACCAGGTCGATCCGGCGCGGGTCGATGACGACGAGCCGCGCGCCCTCCCGGAGCCTGCGCTTCATCCGCGAGGCGAACACCGGGTGTCCGTCCGTCGGGTTGGCGCCGATCACGACAATCACGTCCGCCTCGCCGACGGACCGGAAGTCCTGGGTGCCCGCCGACGTGCCGAAGGTCTGCTTGAGCCCGTACCCTGTCGGGGAATGGCACACCCGGGCGCAGGTGTCCACATTGTTGTTGCCGAACGCGGCGCGCACCAGCTTCTGCACCACGTACACCTCTTCGTTGGTGCAGCGCGATGAGGTGATCCCGCCGATCGCGCCCACTCCGTGGGCCTCCTGGATGGCCCGGAACCCGTCCGCGACCGTGCGGATCGCGGTCTCCCAGTCGACCGGGCGCCAGTCGTCGGTGATCCGCTCGCGGACCATCGGGGTGAGCACCCGGTCGGGATGGGTGGCGTAGCCGAAGGCGAACCTGCCCTTGACGCAGGAGTGCCCCTCGTTGGCGCCGCCGTCCTTGGCAGGCACCATACGCACCAGTTCGTCGCCGCGCAGCTCCGCGGTGAACGAACACCCCACCCCGCAGTAGGCGCACGTGGTGCGGACGCTGCGGGTCGGCATCCCCAGGTCCACCACCGACTTCTCCTGCAGCGTCGCGGTCGGACAGGCCTGTACACACGCCCCGCAGGACACGCATTCCGAGTCCATGAACAGCTCCCCCGCTCCGGCCGACACCTTGGACTCGAAGCCGCGGCCCTCGATCGTCAACGCGAAGGTGCCCTGGACCTCCCCGCAGGCCCGGACACAGCGCGAACACGCGATGCACTTCGACGGATCGAAGTCGAAATACGGGTTGCTGCGGTCGGCCTCCAGCGACAGGTGGTTCTCGCCCTCGTAGCCGTAGCGGACCTGGCGCAGACCGACCACACCGGACATGTCCTGCAGCTCGCAGTCGCCGTTGGCCGAGCACGTGAGGCAGTCAAGCGGATGGTCGGAGATGTAGAGCTCCATCACACCCTGACGGAGCTTCGCGAGCCGCCCGGTCTGGGTACGGACCTTCATGCCCTCGGCGACCGGCGTCGTGCACGACGCCGGCGTGCCCGGGCGGCCGTCGATCTCGACCAGACACAGCCGGCACGAGCCAAAGGCGTCCAAGCGGTCGGTCGCGCACAGCTTGGGGACGTCGATCCCACCGGTCACCGCTGCCCGCATGATCGACGTGCCTTCCGGCACCCGCACCTCGAACCCGTCGATCTCCACCGACACCGTAGCGGGGCCGGGCCGGGCCGGGGTGCCGAAATCCGGTTCCCTCAGCAGACTCATGGCTTCGCCTCCTCCTGTCGGACAAAGTCGTCTGGGAAGTGCTGCAGGGCGCTGCGCACCGGCTGGGGGGTCAGTCCGCCCATCGCGCACAGCGACGCATCGGTCATCAGATCGCAAAGGTCGTTCAGCAGCGCGAGGTTGCCGTCGCGGTCCTCGCCGCCGACGATCTTGTCGATCGCTTCGACGCCTCGCACCGCGCCCACCCGGCACGGTGTGCACTTGCCACAGGATTCATCGGCGCAGAACTCCATCGCGAAGCGCGCCATCTCGGCCATGTCGACGGTGTCGTCGAACACGACGATCCCGCCATGCCCGAGCATCGCCCCTGCCGCTGCGAACTCCTCGTAGTCCAGCGGCAGGTCGAACTGAGACTCCGGCAGGTAGGCGCCCAGCGGTCCGCCGACCTGGACCGCGCGCACCGGTCTGCCGCTGCGGGTTCCCCCGCCGAAGGTCGTGATCAGCTCGCGCAGCGTCGTCCCGAACGCTGCCTCGACGACGCCGCCCCGGGCGACGTTGCCCGCCAGCTGGAACACCTGGGTGCCCCGAGACCGCCCCGTGCCCAGCTCGGCATACGCCCGGGCGCCACCGGCCAGCACCGCGGGGACGCTGGCCAGGGTCAGCACGTTGTTGACCGCGGTGGGTTTGCCGAACAGCCCGGTGATCGCGGGGATCGGCGGCTTCACCCGCACCATTCCGCGCTTGCCCTCGATGCTCTCCAGCATGGCGGTTTCCTCGCCGCAGATGTACGCACCCGCGCCCACCCGGACGTGAAGGTCGAAGGACAGGTCGGAGCCGAGCACGCACTCGCCGAGCCAGCCGGCCGCCTGCGCCGCGGCGATCGCCTGGCGCATCGTCGCCACCGCGTCCGGGTATTCGGAGCGGATGTACACGTAGCCCTCGCGCGCGCCGACCGCGTGGGCCGCGATGAGCATGCCCTCGATCAGGGCGAACGGATCGCCCTCCATCAGCATCCGGTCGGCGAACGTGCCGCTGTCACCTTCGTCGGCGTTGCAGCAGACGAACTTGAGCTCCGCGTCGGTCTGGGCGACGGTCCGCCACTTGATGCCGGTCGGGAAACCTGCACCGCCGCGACCGCGAAGCCCCGACGCGACGACCTCCTCGACCACGTCCGCAGGGTCAAGCTCCAAGGCCCTGCGCAATCCCACCAGGCCACCGTGTGCGAGGTAGTCCTCGGTGGACAAGGGGTCGGTGATCCCGACTCGCGCGAAACACAGGCGGTGCTGCGCGCGGAGCCAGGGATGGTCGTTCACGACGCCCTGACAGAGCGGGTGGTCGGCGCCGTCGAGCAGCCCGTGGGCGATGAGGTCCGGCACGGCGTCGGGCGTCACCGGGCCGTAGCCCACCCGGCCGCGCTCGGTGGCCACCTCGACGAACGGTTCCAGCCACAGCATGCCGCGGGAACCGGTGCGTACCACCCTGGCCCGCTCCCCCGCGGCCCGCGCGACAGCCGTCGCGACCTCGTCGGCGCCGACCGAGACGGCCGCCGAGTCCCGTGGGACATAGATCGTGGTGGTCATGCCGCACCTCCTGCTGTCTGGGGAGCCGAGCGGCCGGCGCGCAGGATGCCGTCCAGCTGTTGCTCGTCCAGCCGCCCCACGGTCTTCCCGTTCACTTGGGCGGCGGGCGCGAGCGCACAGTTGCCGAGGCAGTACACGTGTTCCAGGGTCACTGCGCCGTCGGGCGTCGTGTCCCCCACCTTCACGCCGAGCACCCGCTCTGCCCGAGCAATCAGGCGCTGGGCGCCGACCGACTGACACGCCTCGGCGCGGCAGAGGCGAATCGACGTCGCGCCCGGCGGCGTCGACCGGAAGTCCGAGTAGAAGGTGAGCACACCGTGGACCTCGGCGCGCGAGAGGTTCAGCTCGGCGGCCAGCACCGGGACCACGTCCCGGTCAAGGTAGCCGAGCCGCTCCTGGACCTCCCGGAGGATCTCCAGCAGCGGTCCCCGCTGGTGCCGGTGTTCGGCGACCACCGCCCGGACCATCTCGGCCTGTTCCACCTGGTCTCCGTTCACGGTGTACTCCCCTCTCCCTGTGCACGTGCTTGTCTGTCGCCGGGCAAGCCATCGATCCTCCCAACAGGACGACGGTGTGGCCGCGTTCATCTGCCCAGCGGCGCAAGGACCTGGCCCAGAGCGACCATGGTCACCCCTCCGGCCAGCGCCAGATACGGCCGGATCCCGGCCCGCCGCACCTGCGCCACCGGCGATCGGGCGGAGCCGGACTGCTCGTGCAACGAAGCCGGGAACACGCCCTTGTCCTGCACGTAGTGGCGGTAGGCGAACACGGGCAGGACCAAGGCGGCGAACACCAGGCCGCTCCAGAGCGCTCCCGAACCCCAGACCGATGCGCCCCATCCGAGCAGGAGCGCGTTGCCGAAGGCCAGGACCCCGCCCGCCGTGATGAGCAGCGTGGGTGCGCGCCACGGTCGGGCGAGGTGCACGTTGTCGACGCGGTGCAGCCAGCCCGCGTTCAGATTGAGGAAGTTGAACACCATGTAGCAGACGCTGGACGCGGCGAGCACGAACACGTAGTCGCTCATCAGCAGCAGCACCAGGTTGAACGCCAGGTCCGTCCACATGGCACGGTGGGGCGAGCCGTGCTTGTTGGTCTTGTCCAGGTAGCGAGGGAGCCAGCCGTCCCGCGCGCCCTGGTACAGCGTCCGTGACGACCCGGCCATGGTGGTCATGATGGTCAGCAACAGGGCGAGGATCAGCATGACGGTCAGCAGGCCGCCCACCACTCTGCCCCCGCCGACCATGTCGACCATGGCGGCGCCCACCCCCGTGCCGTCCACGATGGGCCCGGTCAGCAGCCGCTTGACGCCGAGCGACCCCTGGAACGCCAGCGGCACCAGGACATAGACGACCAAGCAGACCAGCCCTGCGGACGCGATGGCCTTGACGGTGTCGCGCCCGGGGTCCTTCAGCTCGCTGGTGTAGCAGACCGCCGTCTCGAAGGCGTAGGCCGACCAGGCCGCGAGGAAGAGGCCGCCGGCGAGCAGGGTCCAGCCGTCCAGGTCCCACGCACCGTTCAGCGGGACGAACGGGTCGAAGTTGCGCCGCACCACATCGCCGGTGAGCAGCGGCACGATGCCCACCAGCAGCAGCGGTACGAGCACCGCGACGCCCACTACGGCCTGCACCCGCGCCGCGCCCAGGATGCCGCGGTGCTGCACGGCGAACACGATCAGCAGGAGGACCGCCGCGATCACGAACTGGGCGTTGAGCCGCAGTTCCAGGCCGTCCTTGAAGAACCCGAGGTCCGCGAGCGTGACCGACCAGTGGTGGATCCCCGCGGCCGCGGGGAAGAGCGCCGTAAGCACGTAGCCCGCTGCCAGCGCGGAGCCGATGGTGAGCACCGGTGACCAGGCCAGCCAGTTGCACCACACCGACACCGGCGCGATGAACTTCGAATAGGGCAGCCAGGCCATGGCCCCGTAAACCGAGGCGCCACCGGACTTCTGCGGGTACATCCCGGCTATCTCGGCGTAGGTGAAGCTCTGAATCAGACCGAACGTCACGGCCAGTACCCACACCAGGACCGAGGGGGTGCCGACGGTGGCGGCGATGGAACCGATGGAGAACAGCACCAGTGCCGGGACGCCGCTGGCGATCCAGAAGGCGCCGGTCCAGCTGATCGTCCTGCGCAGACCGGCATCCGGGGGGACAGGTGCGGCGGAGGTGGTTGTTCTTCGAGTTGTCCCGGACATGCGAGGTCCCCTTTCGCGGTCGGCGGGGGTCGATCAGGCGTGGGAGCGGCCCCCCGGCGCGGCGCCGCGCCGGGGGTGTCCGTGACGGTGCTCAGTGCAGCGGCTTGTGCCAGCCCTCCAGGACGGGCGGGCTCCAGTCCTCGCCCACGGTGGCCGACTCGGCCAGCCACGACCCCAGTTCCGTCTGGCGGTACTTGGCGTGCCGGTGCTTGAGCCAGATTCCGTAGGAGTTGCCCTCTTGCAGATGCTTGATCAGCACCTTGCGGGCGTACTCGTCCTCGCGCCCCTCGGGGATCTCGAAGTGGATCTTCAGGAACGCGTTGGTGTATCGGTCGAAGACGGCCGGAATACCGTCCTCGGTCATCAACTCGATGTCCTCAAGCCAGTTGAGGTCGTCACCGGGCGTCGCCTCGGCGAGATCGACATCCTCAACCAGGGACCGGTCGAACTGGTACGGGAAGGTACGGCCGGTGAGCTCCTCGGTGTCGATGCTCTTGCCGCCCGACAACTTCCGCTCGGTGACGTTCATCCGCTCAGACATCGTGCCCACCCAGCGATCCGTCGTTCACCACGTGCTTCTCCAGCAGGTTCCTGATCTCGCCCAGCGCGCGTTCCTCGGTCACGCCCGGCACATAGCTGGTGCCGGCCAGGGGGACTCGCGCCATCGCGGCTGCCTCGGTGGTCAGCGCGCACAGGTCCTCCGGCTCCAGGCTGTGGATGTCCGTCTTGCCGCAGGCCCGGGCCAGCATCTGCACTTCGAGGGTGAGGGTGTGCAGGAAGTTGTAGACGCGCTCGGCAGCCTCGTCGACCCGCAGCCGTTTGCGCAGTTCGGGGTCCTGGGTGGCGATGCCGACCGGGCAGCGGCCGGTGTGGCAGTGGTAGCACTGCCCTGCCTTCACACCGAGGGAGCCCTCGTAGTCGGTGACGCCGGGGATCTCCTTGTTGCAGTTCAGGGCCATCAGGGAGGAGTGGCCGATGGCGACGGCCTTGGCGCCCAGGGCGATGGCCTTGGCAATGTCGCCGCCGTTGCGGATGCCGCCCGCGACCACGAGGTCGATCTCGTCGGCCAGGCCGACGTCCTCCAGGGCGCGCCGCGCCTCAGGGATCGCCGCCATCAGCGGGATGCCGGTCTCCTCGGTGGCGATGTGCGGTCCTGCGCCGGTGCCGCCTTCGGCGCCGTCCAGATAGATGATGTCGGGCCCGCACTTGGCGGCCATCCGGACGTCGTCGTACACCCGGGACGCGCCCAGCTTGAGCTGGATCGGCACCTGGTAGTCGGTGGCCTCCCGGATCTCCTGGATCTTCAGGGAGAGGTCGTCGGGGCCGAGCCAGTCCGGGTGCCGGGCGGGGCTGCGCTGGTCGATACCGGCCGGCAGCGAGCGCATCTCGGCGACCTGCTCGGTGACCTTCTGGCCCATCAGATGGCCGCCCAGACCCACCTTGCAGCCCTGGCCGATGAAGAACTCGACCGCGTCGGCCAGCATCAGGTGGTGCGGATTGAAGCCGTACCGGGACTGGATGACCTGGTAGTACCACTTGGTGGACAGGTCGCGCTCGGGCGGGATCATTCCGCCCTCACCGGAACACGTCGCCGTACCGGCCATCGACGCGCCCTTGGCCAGCGCCATCTTCGCTTCCAGCGACAGCGCGCCGAAGCTCATACCCGTGATGTAGACGGGGATGTCGAGCTCGAGCGGCTTCTTGGCGAACCGGGCGCCGAGCACGGTCTTGGTGGTGCACTTCTCGCGGTAGCCCTCGATGACGAACCGGGTCAGGGTGCCCGGCATGAACATGAGCTCGTCCCAGTGCGGGATCGGCTTGAACATCGAGAATCCGCGCATCCGGTACCGGCCGAGCTCGGACTTGGTGTGGATGTCGCCGATCACTTCGGGGGTGAAGATCCGGCTGCGCCCGAGTGGCTGCGAAGCTCCGTCGTTGGTTGTGCTCATCCGTGAACTCCTGTGTCCGCGCGATGTGGGCTAGAGGACGAGCTTCCGCTCGTTGGGTTCGAGGCTGTCGTAGTTCCACAACTTGCGGCCGCAGACGAACTTGCGGAAACGATCCGGACGGTCGAGCCGGTAGTTCCGGAATTTGCGGTCGATGAGTTCCTCGTCGGCCTCGGTCATCTCGGCCTCGACGCAGTCGACGCCCAGCGAGGCGACCTTGCCGCCGACGTAGATCGACCCGTCGTACATCGAGTCACCCATCCCGGGGCCTACGTCACCGCAGATGATCTGACGTCCGCGCTGCATCATGAACCCGGTCATCGAGCCGGCGTTGCCGCCGACGACGATGGTGCCGCCCTTCTGGTCGATCCCGGTGCGCGCGCCGACGTGTCCGCGGATCACCAGATCGCCGCCGCGCAGGGCGGCACCGGTCAGCGAGCCGGCGTTCTTGTCGACGACGACCACGCCGGACATCATGTTCTCCGCCGCCGACCAGCCGACCCGGCCGGTGACGTGGATCTCCGGCCCGTCGATCAGGCCGCACGCGAAGTACCCGAGGCTGCCCTCGATCCGCAGCTTGCAGCGGGTGAGCAGCCCTACCGCGATCGAGTGGCGCGCCCCCGGATTGCGTACCGTCACATCGGTGACACCCTCGTCGAACAGCAGCCTGCGCAGTTCGAGGTTGATCTGGCGGGTCGACAGGCCAGCGGCGTCCAGGTCCGCGGTCCCACCCGTGATGACAGCGGTCTTCGGCGCGGTGGCGTCCGGCTCCGCAAGGCCGCGGACGTCGTAGCGCCTGGTCGTGGGCTCGGCGGAAGCGGTCGGTTCCACCTTCGTCACCTGCTCCACACCATCACCTCCCCTTCGTACGGGTCGTACGTGTCGATTTCGCGGTTGACCACCGCACGGATGGCGCCCTCCTCGGACGCCAGCGCGACCATGTCGTCGCCTTGGTAGAGCACGAGCGGTTTCGCGGCCATCTCGTCCTTGGCCATGCCGAGGGCGTTGTCGGTGACCACCAGGTAGGTGAAGACACCGTCCAGGTCGTCCAGGCTCTGCTTCATGGCCGTCTCCAGCGGCTTCCCGTCGGCCATGCTCTGGGCCAGGTACACGGCGATGATCTCGGAGTCGCATTCGGACTGGAACCGGTGACCTTGCCGTTCGAGGCGACGCCGCCACTGGTGATAGTTGGTCAGCTGGCCGTTGTGCACCACGGCGATGTCGGAGAACGGGTAGGCCCAGTACGGGTGGGCGCCCGCGATGTCCACATCGGACTCGGTCGCCATCCGGACGTGGCCGATGGCGTGCGTGCCGGTGAAGGAGTCCAGCCGGTACTGGGCGGACACCGTCTGCGCGTCCCCGAGATCCTTCACGATCTCCAGGGAATGCCCCAGCGACAGCACCTCGGCGCCGGGGACGTCCTCGACGTAGTCGGCGAGCGGCTTCAGTTCGCCTTCGTAGCGGAAGGTCGCGCGGTAGGCGTACTCCGATTCGCTGTCGATCCGCTCGATCGTGGCCCCGGACTTGGCCAGCCGGGACTCCACTTCACGCCTGCTGCGCGCCAGGCGCTCGCCGTAGGAGAAGTCGCTGCCGTCGTTGGGATCGGCGAGCTTGAACCGCATCACGAGCAGTTCGTCGGGCTCGCCGTAGACCGCGTACCCGGTCGAGTCCGGGCCGCGGTGCTTCATGGCCTGCAGCATGCGGGCCATGTCGCTGCCGAGTGGCCCGGTGCCCTTGGAATAGATGATGCCGGCGATACCGCACATCGTGCTGATGCTCCTTTCTCTCCCCGCGTCACACGCGGGACCCGCGTTCAGGGGAGGATGTCGAGGTACTCCTTGACATCCCAGTCGGTGACGGCGGCGCAGAAGCGCTCCCACTCATCGCGCTTGTAGTGCTCGAACACGGTGTACATCTCACCGGGCAGCGCGCTGCGGATGACGTCGTCGGCTCGCAGTGCCTGGAGGGCGTCGCCGAGGGTCATGGGGATCTTGCGGACCTCCTTGCCCTGGGCCATCGCCTCGTAGATGTTGCGCTCCTCCGGCGGCCCCGGGTCGAGGTTGCGGCGGATGCCGTCGTGCATCGCCACGATGAGGCCCGCCATCGAGAGATAGGGGTTGACCGACGAGTCGACCGACCGGTACTCGAACCGGTCGGGGGCGCTGACCCGCAGCGCGGTGGTGCGGTTCTGGAAACCCCAGTCCGCGTACAACGGCGCCCAGAACCCGGTGTCCCACAGCCGCCGGTAGGAGTTCACGGTCGGCGAGCTCAGGCAGGTCAGGGCGTCCAGGTGCTCCAGCATGCCGGCGATCGACGTCAGGCCGATCTTGCTCGGCATCCGGGGGTTGTCCCCCTCGGGCAGGAACGCGTTGGTGTCGCCCTCCCAGAGGGAGATGTTGTGGTGACAGCCGTTGGCCGACACGCCCATGAACGGCTTGGGCATGAAGCAGGGGTACGCACCGAACTCACGCCCGACCTGCTTGCAGATCTGCCGGTAGGTGGTGAGCCGGTCCGCAGTGAGCTCGGCGCGGTCGAACTGCCAGTTGAGTTCGAGCTGGCCCGGCGCGTCCTCGTGGTCGCCCTGGATCATGTCCAGGCCCATGGCCTGACCGTACTCGATCACACGGTGGATGATCGGCTGCAGCTCGGCGAACTGGTCGATGTGGTAGCAGAAGGGCTTGGTCTTGCCCTCCACGGACGGCGTGCCGTCCGGGTTGAGCTTGAGCCACATCATCTCCGGCTCGGTGCCCACCCGCAGATGCAGCCCGGTCTCCGCCTCGAACTTCTGGTGGATCCGCTTCAGGTTGCCGCGGCAGTCGGAGGTGAGGTAGCCGCCGGGGTCGACGTCCTCCTCCTTGCCGCGGAAGAGCGTGCAGAACACCCGGGCGGTCTGGCGGTCCCACGGCAGCACGCAGAAGCTGTCCACATCGGGCATACCGACCAGCTCACGGGATTCGGCGCCGTAGCCGATGTAGTCGCCGTGGCGATCGGTGAACAGGTTGGCGGTCGCGCCGTAGACGAGCTGGAAGCCGTCGTGAGCGAAGCGCTCCCAGTGCCGGGCCGGAATACCCTTCCCCATGATCCGGCCGGTGACCGACACGAACTGCAGGTAGATGTATGTGACCCCCGCTTCGTCGATCTGGCGCCGGACGTCGGCGATCAGCTCGTCTCTGCCCGGTTGTGCGAGGAATGTCTCGAGATCAGTTCTCATGAAGTGTCTCCTTGTCCGGGACCTCAGCCGCCAGGACGCTGCGACGCAGAACACCCTCTGTCCACAGGCAGTGAACATCGTATCCTCAGGAGAGACAAGCCCTTGGGTTCGAACTCGGCCCGCCCCACCGCCGGGAGGAGGTGGCCACGATCCTCGGCGGAACCGGGCCGACCTGCGGGAACACAGCAGAGACGGGACACAGGACCCCTCGTGACATGGCTAAAGTGAGAGGGATCCGGACAGCGATAACCGCCGAGGCAAGGGGCATGGCAGCGCGATGACAGAAAACGACAACGCGGCCGTCGCCGGCCTCGAGGAGGCGACCGGCCTCGAGGCAGCGCTGAGCGCGGTGATCGCCGAGCGGCTCCGCGAGTTCCGGCTCATGAACGGCTGGACGGTCGGCAAACTCGCCGCGGAGAGCGGCCTGTCCAAGGGCATGCTCTCCAAGATCGAGAACATGCAGGCCTCACCCAGCCTGGCCACCCTGGCACGCCTGTCGGAGGCGCTCTCGGTCCCGGTCACCGCGTTCTTCCGGGGCCTGTCCGAGGAGCAGGACGTGGTGTACGTCAAGGCAGGCAGCGGCCTGGAGGTCCACCACAAGAGCTCCGGGCCCGGACACCGGTACCAGCTGCTGGGCACCCTGCGCGCCCCGCACGACACACTCGAACCCATCCTCGTAACGCTCACGGAACGCGCCGAGGTCTTCCCCCTGTACCAGCACGCGGGCACCGAGTTGATCTTCATGCTCTCCGGGAAGATGGAGTACTGCTACGGCAGTGCGCGCTACCTGCTCGAGCCGGGCGACGCCATCCAGTTCGTCGGCGAGGCCATGCACGGCCCCGGCGAGCTGATCTCGCTGCCGGTCCAGTTCCTGGCCGTCAAGTCCGTGACTCCCAGCAGCTGACTGTTTCACAACAGTGGACTTCGTTTACCAAGAGCAGTAGGCTGACGCTCACTGACTGATGCTCGCGTATCGCCGGCGCGACGCAGCGAAGCCGATCAGCTGGGAGTCGTCTCATGTCTGGTGGAAGTCCTGGTTCACGCGGAGTGAACGGCCACCGCAAGCGCAAGATCCGACCGGCGCGCTACTCCGCGTTGCGCCTCCTGCGCCACGGCCTGGGCCATGCGGACTGGCCGCAGGTCTGGCGCACCCATCCGCTCAAGCAGAGCTACGACGTGGTGATCATCGGTGGTGGTATCCACGGCCTCGCCACCGCGTACTACCTCGCCACCAACCACGGCATCACCAACGTGGCGGTACTGGACAAGGGGTACCTGGGTGGCGGGGGCTCCGGCAGGAACACCGCGATCCTGCGGTCCAACTACCTCACACCGGAGGGCGTTCGCTTCTACGACCGCTCGCTGCAGCTCTACCAGCACCTGGCCGCGGACCTGAACTTCAACGTGATGTTCTCGCAGCGCGGCCACATGACGCTGGCGCACAACGACAGCTCGCTGCGCACCATGCACTGGCGGGCGGAGGTGAACAAGCTCCAGGGCGTCGACTCGGAGGTCATCGACCCGGCCGAGATCAAGAAGCGGGTGCCGTTCCTGGACACCTCCGAGGACACCCGCTATCCCATCCTCGGCGCGCTCTACCACCCGCCGGGCGGCATCATCCGGCACGACGCCGTCGTCTGGGGATACGCTCGCGCCGCCGACGCCAACGGCGTGCACCTGCACCAGAACACCGAGGTCACCGGGATCGACGTCGAGGGCGATCGCGTCACCGGGGTGCGCACGAACCGGGGCCGTATCTCGACCCGGAAGGTCGTTAACTGCACCGCGGGCTGGTCGACGCTGATCTCGGACATGGCGGGTGTCGGTATGCCGGTCACCACCTCGCCGCTACAGGCGGCGGTGACCGAGCCGGTGCGGCCCTTCCTGGACACCGTGGTCGTCTCCGGCACCCTGCACGTCTACGTGAGCCAGACCGACCGCGGCGAGCTGGTGTTCGGCGCGAGCGTCGACCCGTTCACCTCGTACTCGATGCGCGGGTCGCTCGACTTCGCGGAAGGTCTGGCGGGGCACGTGCTGGAGCTGATGCCCGCGGTGTCGAAGATGCGCCTGCTGCGGCAATGGGCCGGTCTGTGCGACATGACCCCCGACTACTCGCCGATCATGGGTCCCACGCCCGTCGAAGGCTTCTACGTGGACGTCGGCTGGGGCACCTACGGCTTCAAGGCCGGGCCCGTTGCGGGCGAGGCCATGGCCGACTGCATCGCCGACGAGCGCCCCCCGGAGATCATCGCCGCCTTCGGGCTCGATCGGTTCACCTCGGGCCGCCTGGTCGGGGAAAAGGGTGCGGCCGCGGTCGGCCACTGACGCGCCGGACATCGAGCAGACGAAAGGGTTCACCCCATGATCCAGCTTCCGTGCCCGTGGTGCGGCCCACGCAACGTCAGCGAATTCCGGCACCACGGGGAGTCCACACCCCGCCCGGACACCGCGTCGACGACACCTCAGGAATGGCGGCACTACCTGTACTTCCGGCGCAACTCCTGCGGCTGGGTCGACGAGAGCTGGTACCACACCGCGGGCTGCAGACGATTCTTCCGCGTCTGCCGTCACACCAGCACCAACCAGACCCTTCCGGTGGGAGAGACGCGATGAGCCTGAAGCACACGAAAGCGGTGAACGGTACCGGCCGGATGCGCCTTGCCACGCAGCGCGGCGAGGTCATCGACCGGAGTCGCACGCTGCGCTTTTCCTTCAACGGCAAGGAGATCACCGCCCATCCCGGCGACACGATCGTCTCGGCACTCGCCGCGTCGGGCCACAGTGTGTTCTCCCGCAGCTTCAAGTACCACCGGCCACGCGGCCTGCTCACCGCGAGCTACCACGACCCCGGCTGCATGGTGCAGGTCGGCGACGAGCCCAATGTCCGTGGCGCGCACCGGCTGGTCACCGACGGCATGCGGGTCAGCTCCCAGGACACCTGGCCGTCCCTGAAGTTCGACCTCAAGGCCGCCAACGGTCTCGCGGGACGCTTCATGTCCGCCGGCTTCTACTACAAGACCTTCATGAAGCCGGAGTTCCTCTGGCCCACCTACGAGAAGATTCTGCGCCGCTTCGTGCACGCGGGTGAGATCTCGGCGGACACCCCGCACGACCATCGCGACAAGCGCTACGCCCACCCGGACGTGCTCGTCGCGGGCGGCGGGCCCGCGGGCATGGCCGCCGCCGTCGCGGCCGCCCGCGCGGGCGCCAAGGTCATGCTGGTCGAGGAGGAGCACCACCTCGGCGGGCACTTGAGGTGGGAGAACCCGCTCGCCGCGGCCGACCTGGTCAACGAGGTCAGGGCGTGCGAGAACATCGAGGTGCTGACCGACTCCGCGGTGCTGGGCCGCTACGACGAGAACTGGATCGCCGTGGTCCAGCGCCATCACGGCCGGGCACCGGAGCGTCTGATCAAAGCGCGCGCCCGCGTGCTGGTCGTCGCGGGTGGACTGATCGAGCGTCCCTATGTGTTCGAGGGCAACGACACCCCGGGCGTGATGCTGTCCACCGCGGCCCGCAGGCTGATCAATCTCTACGCGGTCAAGCCGGGGCACCGGGCGGTGGTGCTCACCGCCAACTCCTCGGGCGACGGGGCGGTGGAGGACCTCCGGCAGGCCGGCGTGGACGTGGTCCACGTCGCCGACGCCCGCGCCGGAGCGGACGTGGTGCGGGTGCACGGCAGGCGCCGGGTCAAGGCCGTCGAGCTGACCGACGGGCGCAAGGTCAACGCCGACCTGCTCATCACGGCTACCGGCTGGACCGCCCCGACCTCGCTGCTGAACATGGCCGGCGACCGCCCGGTGTACGACCCGGTCGCGGCCCGGTTCCTGCCGGGTGGCACGGCGGGCGACAACGTGATGGCGGTCGGCGGCCTCGCGGGCGACGGCACACTGGACGAACTGTGCGAGCACGCCACACTGGTGGGCACCGAAGCGGCCCGCCGAGCCGCGGGCAGCCGGGCGGCGCACCTGGCGGCGGTCCCCACGGCCCGCAACAGCCACCCGGTGGTGCGCGAACCGGAATCGCAGGCGACGGCGATCCCGTCGTTGCCCGTCCACCCCCATCCGGAACTCTTCCGCGGCCGGACCCACGGCATCGTCGACTATTCCGAGGACGTCTCCTCCAAGGACCTCCACATGGCGGTCCGGGAGGGGTACGACTCCTCCGAACTGGCGAAGCGGTACACCACCGCCACCATGGGCCCGGTCCAGGGCAAGCTGGAGACCATCAACGCGATCGCGGTGATCGCCGAGGCCACCGGACGCACCATCGCCGAGACCGGCACGACGACGTGGCGGCCGATGTACGTGCCGGTCACGCTGGGCGCGCTGGCCGGCCGGATCTTCGAACCGGTGCGCCACTCCCCCATGCAGCCGTGGCACGAGAAGCACCACGCCAAGCCGCTGGTGGCCGGCCAGTGGATCCGGCCGGAGCACTACGGTGACCCGGCCGCCGAGGTCCGCACGGTCCGGGAGGGCGTCGGCATCATCGACGTGACGCCGATCGGCAAGCTGGACCTGCGCGGTCCCGACGTGCCGAAGCTGCTGAACCTGCTGTACGTCAACAAGTGGTCGAAGCTGGGCATCGGCAAGGTCCGGTACGGGGTCATGTGCGCCGAGGACGGAGTCGTCTTCGACGACGGCGTCACCGGCCGGCTCGGCGAGGACCACTACCTGATGAGCACCACGTCCTCCGGCGCGGCGGCCGTGTGGGAATGGGTGGAGAACTGGCTGCAGACCGAACGGCCTGACTGGCAGGTGCACGTCACTCCGGTCACCACCGCCTACGCCAGCATCAACGTGGCGGGACCGCGGTCGCGGGAACTGGTCGGCAGGCTGACCGAGGGCGTTGACCTCTCCCCCGAGGCGTTCGGCTACATGCAGGTGCGCACCGGCCGGGTTGCCGGCGTGGACGACTGCGTGCTGTGGCGCATCGGATTCACCGGGGAGCTTTCCTACGAACTGCACGTCCCGGCCTCCTATGGACTGCACGTCTGGGAGGCGCTGCTGGAGCAGGGCAAGGACCTCGGCGTCCGGCCATTCGGCGTGGAGGCGCAGCGCATCCTCCGCCTCGAGAAGGGTCACCTGATCGTCGGTCAGGACACCGACGGCCTCACCAAGGCCTACAGCGCAGGCCTGGACTGGGCGATCAAGCTCGACAAGGACGACTTCGTCGGCAAGCCGGAACTGGTGTGGCAGGCCGAGGACCGCGACGGCACCCGCCTGGTCGGAATCCAGCCGACAGACGGCCGCATCGTGCCGCCGGAGGCAAGCCAGATCATTTCCGACGGCGGCCGGATCAGGGGCCGCATCACCTCGAGCCGCATGTCGCCGACCCTCGGCAGGTCCATCTGCCTGGGCCAGGTCGACGCCGATCTCGCCGCCCCTGGCTCCGTACTGACGGTCCGTCTGCCGAGCGGCAAGGACATCACGGCACGGGTCACCGAACACCTGGCACACGTCGACCCTGAGGGCACCCGGCAGAACGTCGACACCCCGGCCTCCGGCCTCAGGCCGCACGCCGCGCCGGTGGCGAGGAGCCCGATCGCGCCCGGCGACGAGGTCACCACGATCTCCGACTGGACGGTGGACGCCCGGCGCAGCATCGCCCCGCTCACCGTCGCCGACCACACCCTCCTGTCCAAGATCGCGATCAGGGCGCCGCACGACGGCGTGCTGGCGTTCGAGCTCGGCACCAAGTTCGGGCGGGCCGCCCGGGACACGAACGGCCACCTGGTCGTCGGGTCCGGCCCCGGTGAGTGGCTGGTGCTGGGTGCCCCCGGCAACCAGGACAAGCTGCTCACCTGGCTACGGAAACTGGCCGAGGAGAGCGGCGAGTTCGTCTCCGTCATCGACCTCACCCACGGCCGCGCGATGATCCGCGTGGCGGGACAGGCCAGCGCAGACCTGCTGGCCCAAGTGTGCGGGGTCGATCTGTCCGACGACATCACCCCCGACGGGGCTGCCTTCCGGACCTCGGTGGCGAAGGTGGTCACCGACGTGGTGCGCCTCGACGACGACGGCGTCCCCGGCTATCTGCTGCACTGCGAACGCTCGTCCGGCCAGTACCTCTTCGATGCCCTCCTGGCCGCCGGCGCCGAGTTCGGCGCCGGGATCGACGGCTGCGCCACCGCACCCACCCTCTGACCGAGGAGACCAGCATGCCTTTCCCCTCAGACCTGGACATCGCGCGCGGAGCCGCGCTCAAACCGCTGGACGACATCGCAGAGAGCATGGGCCTTCCGGCGCACCACCTCGAACCGTACGGACGCGACGTCATGAAGATCGGGCTGGGCGCCATCGACGAGCTCGCCGACGCCCCGCGCGCCAAGTACGTCGTGGTCAGCGCGATCACCCCGACCCCGCTCGGCGAGGGCAAGACCACCACGACGGTCGGCCTCGGCCAGGGGTTCAAGCACATCGGCAAGCGTGCCACGGTCGCCATCCGGCAGCCGTCCATGGGGCCGACGTTCGGCATCAAGGGCGGCGCGGCGGGCGGCGGCTACAGCCAGGTCGTGCCCATGGAGCTGCTCAACCTGCATCTCACCGGCGACATGCACGCCGTCACCGCGGCCCACAACCTGCTCGCCGCCGTGATCGACAACCACATATTCCAGGGCAACCGACTGGACCTGGACCAGCACAACATCACCTGGCGCCGCGTGCTCGACGTCAACGACCGCGCGCTGCGCAACATCCTGGTCGGCCTCGGTGGTCGGGGTGACGGCGTACCGCGGCAGACCGGTTTCGACATCACGGCCGCCTCGGAGGTGATGGCGGCGCTGGCGATGACCACCTCGCTGGAAGACCTGCGGGAGCGGCTCGGCCGGATCGTGGTCGGCTACGACCGGGGCGGCGCACCGGTGACCGCCGAACAACTCGAGGCCGCCGGGTCGATGGCCGTGCTGCTGCGGGAGGCGATCAAGCCGAATTTGTTGCAGACCTTGGAGAACACGCCGGTGCTGGTGCACGCCGGGCCGTTCGGCAACATCGCGACCGGCAACTCCTCCGTGGTCGCCGACCGGATCGGCATCCGGGCGGGCGACTTCCTGATCACCGAGGCCGGATTCGGCGCCGACATGGGCGCCGAGCGGTTCTTCAACATCAAGTGCCGCGCGTCGGGGCTCTCCCCCGATGCCGCGGTCGTGGTGGCCACGGTCCGGGCCCTCAAGGCGCACTCCGGCAAGTACCGCATCGTCGCGGGCAGGCCCTTGCCGCCGGAACTGCTGCAGGAGAACCCCGAGGCCGTCGCGGCGGGCGCGGCCAACCTGCGCAAGCAGATCGAGAACATCCGGCTGCACGGGGTGTCGCCGGTGGTGGCGATCAACGCCTTTCCGGACGACCACGCCTCGGAGCACGCCGTCATCCGGGAGATCGCCGAGGAGATGGGGGCCCGTGCCGCGGTGTGCACCAACTTCGCCGAGGGCGGTCGGGGTGCGGCCGAACTGGCCGAGGCGGTCGCGGAAGCCGCGGAGGAGCCCACCGACTTCCGCTTCCTCTACCCCGACGAGGCGACGTTGAGGGAGAAGATCGAGACGGTGGCGACGAAGGTATACGGCGCGGCCAACGTGCAGTACTCGCCGCACGCCCAGCAACAGCTGGACACCTACGAGCGGGCCGGCTTCGGCAACTTGCCGGTCTGTATCGCCAAGACGCACCTGTCGATCTCCTCCGACCCGAAGCTCAAGGGCGCCCCGACCGGCTGGACTCTGCCGGTGCGGGAGGTACGGGCGTCCGTCGGAGCCGGCTTCGTCTACCCCATCTGCGGCGACATGCGCACCATGCCGGGGCTGGGCAGCTCGCCCGCGGCGTCCCGGATCGATCTCGACCCGACCGGTGCCGTCGTCGGTCTGTCATGACCGCACTGGCCGACGATACGGTCGCCGGATTCCTGGACGCGCTGGCCGCCCGGAAGTCCGCCCCTTCGGCGGGCGCGGCTGCCGCCCTCACCGCGGGGGCGGCAGCCGCGTTGGCCACCATGGCCGTCCGGTTCTCCGACGGCGCGCAAAGCGAGGTCGCCGCGCACGCCGACCGGCTGCGCGCGGAGGTGCTCTCGCTGGCCGATGCCGACGGCGTCGCCTACGCCGCCGTGCTCGAGGCGGTGCGGCTGCCCCGGGGCAGCCCTGACCGCCAGAAGCGGATCGGGCAGGCCGTCCTGACCGCCACGGAGGTCCCGCTGCGCATCGCCGAGAAGGCGGCCGCGATCGCGGCCTTGGCGGCACGGGCCGCGGTCGAGGGCAACCCGCGGCTGAGCGGTGACGCGCAGGCGGGGGCCCTGCTGGCCGAAGGAGCGACCCGGGCGGCCGCGCGGATCGTGTGGATCAACCGCGACCTGGGCGGGCTCGACGCAACCTGGACGGAGCGCGCCGAGGGGTGTCTTGAGGTGGCGCGCCAGGCGGTGACCACAGCGACGGGGAGTACACCATGAGCGCACCTGTCATTGATGGTCGCGGATATGCCCGCGACCTCCACGATTCCCTCACCGCCGAGGTGCGTTCGCTGGTGGCGCAGGGCGCACGGCCAGGCCTGGCCACGGTGGTCGCCGGGGACAGCTACCCGGCGCACGCTTACGAGCGCAGAGTGCGGCGGCTGGCCGAGGAGTTGGGGGTCCACTACGTACGGGAGCATCTGCCGCCGGAGGTCACGGAGGCGGACGCCATCTCGGCGGTCGGCAAGCTGGACGCGGATCCGCGCGTGTCCGGGATCCTGATCCTGCGCCCGCTCCCGCCGCAGGTGTCGGAGGCGGCGCTCTACCGCGCGCTGGACCCCCTCAAGGACATCGAGGCGGTGCACCCGGTCAACGCCGGCCTGCTGGCCCTGGGCAGACCCCGGTTCGTGCCTTCGACCCCGGCCTCGGCGTTCCACCTGCTCGACCGCCATCTCCTGGAGTCGGGCCGTGACCCGGCGGAGGTGTACCAGCGGAGCAACGTGGTTGTGGTGGGGCGGTCGGCCAACGTCGGCAAGCCCGCGCTGACCCTGGCGATGGAGCGCGGCGCGACCGTCCTGTCCTGCGACGTGCACAGCTACTCATCCGGCCTGCTCTACCAGCACACTCGGATGGCCGACATCCTCATCGTGGCGACCGGCGTGCCTGGGCTGGTGCAGGGCGAACACGTCAAGGACGGTGTGATCGCGGTGGACGTCGGTATCAATCCGGTGATGGACCCGGAGACCGGCCGGGTCTGCCTGGTGGGTGACCTGGACTTCCCGTCGGTCGCCGCGAAGGCTCAGGCGATCACCCCGGTGCCGGGCGGCGTCGGTCCGATCACCGACGTGTGGCTGCTGCGCAACACGGTCGCCGCGGCCCGGCTGCAGCTCAGCGTGTCCGCGAGCCGCCCACTGCTCGAGGGGCTCAGCCTGCTCACCGCGGACGCCCAACTGGCCCGCACCGGCACCGACTGACGCCCCACCAGCACCTGGCGGCACGGCCGGTTGACCGGTCAAGCCGCGCGTCGACATCGCCGACGCTCTGTCCGCCGACGCGTACGCCGCACACTGCGCCCCCACACAAGGAGACCGCCGATGACCCTTCTCAACCAATCCCTGCACGAGCTCGACCCGGACGTGGCCGCCGCGGTC